>NZ_JQLQ01000002.1:1800000-2100000 GCF_000744285.1 Carnobacterium pleistocenium FTR1
TTTCCAAGTATATAATTCACCTGATCTAACAACCCTAAACTAGCTCTTTTTTGTAGACCTATATTAGAATGAGCATATTATTTGATATGTGAACATCTTGTGACTATACTAATAGTTGTACTAAAGAATAACTTTTTTTGAAGGAGGAAATTATTATGGGATTTATTTGGTCCTTAATTGTAGGTGGAGTTTTAGGAGCTATCGCAGGTATGATAGTTGGAAAAGATGTGCCAGGAGGTATCATCGGAAATATAATTGTTGGTTTTATTGGATCATGGATCGGTAGTTCGTTATTAAGCGACTTCGGACCTGTTATTGGTGGTTTTGCGATTATTCCAGCATTACTTGGAGCTGTTCTTTTAATTTTTATCTTCTCATTTATTATTGGAAGACGTAAAGGTTAATTAAAAATAACAAAAAAACAGTTCAAGAAAGAAACTTCTTTCTTGAACTGTTTTTTGTTCGTCCTTAAATACCGCAAAAAGCTATTTTTAAGCAGCTCAACTCTATTTAATAGATACATTATAGACGGAAATCTTTAGAGGTCTTCTATTGGCATTATTAGCTCTCTTGCTATATTAGTTTAAGGCAACTTTATTTTAAGTTTGTTTAATTAATGGTGGTATTGTTTCAAAAATTTCTTTTTAAATAAATAGGTTTGCTTTTTTGGAGATATTGGTTATATCCGAAAGATGCTGTAATTGATTTGACAATTCAGAACATAAAAAAATGTGAATGAATTTCTTCATCCACATTCCAAAATGTATAACTTTTATTTTACTCTTCTTCTTGATCAAACTGACTGTTATAAAGATCAGCATAAAAACCATTTTGCTGCAACAAGATATCATGGCTTCCACTTTCTACTACGTCCCCGTCTTTCATAACAATAATCAAATCTGCGTTTTTAATGGTAGACAGACGATGTGCAATAACAAAAGAAGTTCTTCCATGCATTAATCGGTCCATTGCTGTTTGAATGATTAGTTCAGTACGTGTATCAACTGAACTTGTTGCTTCATCTAAGATCAACAAAGGTGCATCTGCTACCATTGCACGAGCAATAGTCATTAATTGTTTTTGTCCGGCAGACAAACTTGTGGTATCATCTAAAATCGTATCATAACCGTGTGGTAATGTTTGAATAAAGTGATCTACTCCGACTGCTTTACAAGCGTTGACTACTGTTTCATCGCTTACACCTTGTTTGCTATAAATAATATTTTCTCTAACTGTTCCTTCAAATAACCAAGTGTCTTGTAACACCATACAGAATTGTTCATGCAACGCACTACGCGAAACACTTGAAATTGGTGTTCCATCAATGTAGATTTCTCCACTATCTACCTCATAGAAACGCATCAACAAGTTAACTAAAGTGGTTTTACCAGCACCCGTAGGACCAACAATAGCAATTTTTTGTCCAGCCTTAGCTTCTAGAGAGAAGTCTTTAATAATTTGTTGCCCTGGATTGTAACCAAATTTAACATGTTCAAATGTCACATTTCCTGCAACATTACCTATTGAAGTTGGTTTACCAGTTTCTATTTCTAATTCTTCCTCTTCTAAAAAATTAAAAACGCGTTCGCTTGCAGCTGCAGCGGATTGCAAACTTGTAAAGGCTTGTGCAATTTGTGCTAGAGGTTGAGTGAAGAAACGAATATACAGCATGAATGCAACAATTACTCCAAAAGTAATATAATCATTAAATGCCAAGTAAGCTCCTACCACACAGACAACTACATACCCAAAATTCCCAATAAAGCTCATTAAAGGCATCATTAGACCTGAAATATATTGAGACTTCCAAGCACTATCAAATAATGTGTTATTAATTTTATCAAATTCTTCAATTGCCGCTTCTTCGCCATTAAAAGCTTTCACAATATTATGGCCAGTGTATATCTCTTCAACGTGTCCATTTAATTCACCCAAACTTTTTTGCTGTTGACTGAAGAATTTTTGTGATTGCTTAATAATCAGTGCCATTAAAGTAAATCCTAACCCAGTTGATAGAACAGCTGAGATTGCCATAGGCACATTCGTATAAAACATCATAATCAATGATCCAACAAATAAGCTGATAGCTGTCACTAATTGTCCTAAACTTTGGTTTAACGTTTGGCCAATTGTATCAATATCATTTGTCACGCGACTTAAAATATCTCCATGATTATTGCTGTCAAAATAGCGAAGTGGTAAACGATTTATTTTTTTTGAAATATCTGTACGCAATTTTTTGGTAACATTTTGAGTAACAGTCGCCATAATAAAGCCTTGGAAGTAGGATAAAACAAACCCAAGAACATAAAGGGTAACTAAAAATAAACCAATATTTTTTATTTTTTCTAAATCAATTTCTCCTGTAATTCCTGCAGTAATTATATCGGTAACTTCACTAAGACGGTCAGGACCAACTAAATTGAATACTGTACCGATAATCGCAAAAACAAAAGCTATTAGAATGTGCCACATATATATTTTACAATAACCCGCTAATTTACCAATAGATTCTTTGAAATTATCGGGTTTTTTCCCTGCTAATGATCCATTTTCTGAAACTTTTGTATTTTCACTCACCTGCTAATTCCTCCTTAGAAAGTTGAGAATAAGCAATGTCTTGATAGACTTCACATGTTTGCATCAATTCTTGATGTGTACCAATTCCAACAATTTTTCCTTCATCTAAAACAATAATTTTATCTGCATCACGAATCGTACCAATTCGTTGAGCAACAATCAATTTGGTTGTATCTGCTAATTCTGTATTTAAAGCTGCACGTAGAACACGATCCGTTTTATAATCTAATGCTGAAAATGAATCATCAAATACTAAAATTTCAGGTTTACGTGAAATTGCACGTGAAATTGCTAATCGTTGACGTTGTCCACCAGAAACGTTGCTACCTGATTGAGAAATGGAAGCATCATACTCGTCTTCCATTTTTTCAACAAAATCCTTACTTTGAGCGATTTCAATTGCTTTTTTAAAATCGGCATCCGTTATTTCATGTCCAGCATCCCCATAACTCACGTTTGAGCGAACCGTTCCACTAAATAAAAATGCCTTCTGAGGAACAAATCCAATTAAAGAGTGAAGCATTTTTTGCGTGTATTCTTTAATATTATGTCCATTAACCACTATTTCTCCACTTGATACATCAAAAAAACGAGGAATTAAATTGACCAGAGTACTTTTACCGCTACCAGTGGACCCAATAAAAGCAACTGTTTCCCCAGTATTTGCAGTAAAAGAAATATTTTCTAATATAGCTTCAGTAGCATCTGGGTACTGGAAACTAACATTTTTGAATTCAACAATTCCTTTTTGATTATTAGTTGACTGTGTTAAAGTTCCATCACTAATAGTTGCTTTTGTATTTAATACTTCTCTAATACGTCCTGCTGATACAGAGGCTCGTGGCAAAATAATAAAGACAACTGTTAACATCATGAATGAAATAACCACTTGAACTGCATAAGAAGAAAATACAACCATATCACTAAATAAAGTAATGCGTTCTAACGCACTTGATTCATTCACTAGTTGAACATTGTTGATCAAGTAAGCACCAATCCAATAAACGGATAAACTTAATCCACTCATAATCAGTGTCATTCCTGGCGCTATAACAGACATAGTTCTAGTAATAAATAAATTTGTACTTGTTAATTTAGTATTCGCCTCTTCAAATTTTGCTTCTTCAAAATCTTCCGCATTGTATGCCCGAATCACACGTAACCCAGTTAGATTTTCGCGTGTAACCCGGTTTAAATTATCTGTTAGATCTTGGATAATTTTAAATTTAGGTAAAGCGAACAATACGACGATACTTATAATTACTAATAATAATGCTACTGCTCCAGCTGTTGAAAGTGTCCACTCCCAAGACTTATCTACTATTTTTGTAATGGCCCAAATAGCTGTAATTGGGGCTTTAATTAGCACTTGCAAACCAAGTGCCATAGCCATTTGGATTTGTGTTACATCATTTGACGACCGGGTAATCAAACTTGCAGTAGAAAAATGATTGATCTCTTCCATTGAAAATCCTTCAACTTTTGTAAATACTTCTGATCTTAACGTACGTGAAAGACCAGCTGCTACTTTTGAAACAAAGTATACTGTTATAAAAGATGCGGCTAAACTGCCTAAAGCGCATATCACCATGTATCCGCCATTCTTGTAGATATCTTGCATTTCTGAACCGGGTATTTGAATAAGTTGAGTAATTTTAGACATGTATTCTGGTAATTCTAAGTCCAAATAGACTTGAAGAACGATAAAGATGAAACTAAATAAAATCATCACCCATTCTTTTCGTTTTAAATATTTTAATATTTTTAGCATAGTCGTTCTCCTTCATCCATATATAAAATCTTACTTTATATCTTTCAACATATTTTGTTGCATTTTAAAAATTATTAAAAAAAACTGTTCAAGTTCCTCTTCAGTTAAACCCTCTGACAATAAATTTTCAATTCTTTGAAATTCTTTATTTACTTCTTCAACTAAGTTTTGACCTTTAGTTGTTAATTGTAATTTTTTCATTCGTGCGTCTTTTTCACTCGAAATACGCTCAATTAGTTCTTTTTCTTCCATGTTTTTCAGCATCTTTGAAGTAGTAGATCGGCGCATTGAAAACTTTTTTTCAATATCTTTTTGAAATATATCCTCATTCTTAAATTTATTTAAAAATCCAAGAATCATTGCATGCATCTTAGTCGTAGGGAAAATTTTATCCTCACTTTTACTGGACTTAATATTTCTCTGAATAAAATTCATTAATTTACGCATTTCCATTCCAATTTCTTTTTTATCATATTCTTCATCAAAATGAATTTTTCTCACCCCAGTCTTTTCTACTATTTTATTAGACATTTAATGAGCAATATATTGTTAGCACGCTAACAATAATAACTTGTTACTAATTTTAAGTCAATAGAAACATCTAATCTTTTGAAAATATATGCAGTAAAACATAAAAAAACTGACCCCCAAACATTAGATTTTTAGTCTAACAGTCGGGGGTCAGCATAACAGATTCTTTATCTGTTGGTACTTTTTTATAGTAATATACTTGACCATATTATTGTATTTTAAATATCTAATTATGATAAAAAAATTCTAGCTAGAATCGAAATTAAAGTTTCACAACGTTTGCAGCTTGCGCTCCTCGGTTTCCTTCAACGATTTCAAATTCAACTGCTTGTCCTTCTTCTAATGATTTAAAACCTTCACCTGTAATTGCACTGAAGTGGACAAATATATCATCTCCACTTTCAACTTCAATAAAGCCAAAACCCTTTTCACTATTAAACCATTTTACTGTCCCTTTTTCCATAATTAACCTTGCCCCCAATTAGTCATTTTGCAATTGATTCTCTTTTGTAGCTACTTGCCTTTTCAACAAAAATAAAATCGATTGCAAACTTATTGTAACTCAGTGTTTTTTATTTTGCAAGGGGTTACTTTTCTTTAATAGAGCCGTTTTATTAAAGAGATTACTAAAAATTAGAAAGGCTTTCAATAAATTCACGGTAAACTTTATCTTCACCAAACGATTCAATACGAGCGTTATCTAATTTATGTTCCAAAATATCTTCTAATGAGATAGAAACTTTGTTAAGGAATGTCGCATTTCCAATTAAATCCATCCAGTAAGTCCCATCTTCTTTTTTATGAACGATTGTTTGAACCATTCCACCAGGATTTTTCACTTGAATTTTTTCTTCTAAAATACCGTCTTTTAGTAATACATATATTAAGCTGCTCGCTGCCATTGCTGTTCCACAAGCATTTGTGAAACCGACACCTCTTTCGAATGTACGAACAAATATTTCTTGATTAGCTAGTTCTTCCACAAAACTAATATTTACTCCATCAGGGAAATAAGGATTCTTTCCGTTTAAATATCTTGCAAGTTTTTCAAACAGTGGGCTAGTCAATGTCTCATGATCAACAAAACTAATCAAATGAGGATTTGGAACTGCTACCGCTGAAAATCGCAGACTAGTCGATAACTCTGGTAATGATTGATCAATAAAGTTTTTCGATTCCCAATTAAAGGGTAACTTTTCTACGTCAAAAGATACCGGAGAAATTTCAACTTGAAAAGTTTGAATGTTTTCCCCTAACGCCTCCGCTTTTTTCACCTGTAAATCCGCGTGCATGGTTTCAACAACAAATTCATCTACCTTATTCTTTTCTGAAAGGTAACGTGCAATCGTTCTTAAGCCATTTCCACACATACTTGCTTCACTGCCGTCATAATTGATCACTCTCATGCTTTCGCCTGACTCTTTTCGCTTAGCTGCACCTACTAAAAGAACGCCATCAGCACCCTTTAAAAGACCCGTACTACGATCTGAAATATTTTTCGTTACTGCTACTAACTCATCTTGCGTTAAAGGTCTGTCAAGCAAGGTTTCATCTAAAATAAAAAACTCGTTTTCTGACCCATGGACTTTAATCAATTCTAATTGCACTTTAATTGTACCTCCTACTTTTTCTTTACCATATTTTACCATTTCAATAACATAATACAATAAAAATGTGCATCCAAAGATCAATCTCTCGGATACACATTTTTAGAATTGCTTTATTCTGCTTCAGGGATTAATGCTTCTGGAAAATGTTTTTCGACAATTGCGGCACAGCGAGCACAAAGAGTTGGTGCATTGTCAATAGTTCCAACTTCTTCTTTAATAGCACGACATCTTTCACATGTTTCTCCGTGAGCGTGTTCAACAACAACTGCAACAGATTCAGAACGGATAGCATTACTTGGAGCATCTTCAATTGATTCTGCAATTTCTAACTCTGAAACAATCAATAATTGAGCTAAATTGCTATTCAGTGAAACAAATAGGTCTTTTGTTTGTTCGGTTGGATAAAGTGTAACTTTTGCTTCAAAAGATTTCCCAATAATTTTTTCGTTACGGGCTTCTTCAAGCGCTTTTTGAACAACAACTCGAATGTCCATAAACGCATTCCAACTATTCAACAATTCAGCTTCATTTTCGTAGGTATCGACTGCTGGTATTTCTGCTAATTGAACAAAGTCTTCCGATTCACTTAAGAATGACCAAATTTCTTCCGTCGTATGAGGAAGAATAGGAGTCAATAATTTTGTGATTTTTACTAAAACTTCATAGAATACTGTTTGCATAGCACGGCGTTCGTAAGCATCCTCAGCTTCAATATAAACAACATCTTTAGCAAAATCCAAATAAAATTGAGATAAATCAACTGTACAAAAGTTGTTGATCAATTGATAGATAGAAGAAAATTCATACTTCTCATAATGGCCTTCTACTTTTTCTACTAATTGATTTAAACGAACTAGCAGATATTTATCCACAGATCGTAAATCTTCAAATGCAACTTTATTTTCTGAAGGATCGTAGTCAGTAGTATTAGACAATAAGAAACGCATCGTATTACGAATTTTACGGTAAACTTCAGAAACTTGTTTTAGAATTTCATCACTTACACGCACATCAGCTTGTGTATCTACACTAGAAACCCACAAACGGATAATATCTGCTCCCATTTGCTTGATCACCTTGCTTGGTGCGATAGTATTACCTATTGATTTACTCATCTTACGACCATTACCATCTAAAACCATTCCTTGAGATAGAACCGTTTTGTAAGGAGCTATTCCATTGATTGCTACACTTGTTGTAATACTTGAATTGAACCATCCACGGTATTGATCTGATCCTTCAAGATACATATCAGCTGGAAAAGTTAAGTTTTCTCTTGCTCTTAATACGGCTTCATGAGAAGATCCTGAATCAAACCATACATCCATAATGTCAGTCTCTTTTGTAAAATTATTATTTGGACTTGAAGGATGAGTGAAACCCTCTGGCAATAAATCTTTTGCATCACGTTCAAACCAAATATTTGAACCAAATTCTCCAAATAAAGCTGCTACGTGTTCAATTGTTTCAGGAGTAATGATTGGCTCTCCATTCTCACCATAGAAAATAGGTAATGGAACTCCCCAAGCACGTTGACGTGAAATAACCCAGTCACCGCGATCACGCACCATATTGTACAAACGTTGCATGCCCCATTTCTGAACCCATTCAACGCCTTCAACAGCTTTTAAGATGTCTCCGCGGAACTTATCAATAGATGCAAACCATTGCGGTGTAGCACGGAAAATAACCGGTTTCTTGGTTCTCCAGTCATGTGGGTAACTATGAGTAAAGAAGTTTAATTTCAATAGCGCTCCTTCTTTTTCTAGCCATTCTGTGATGACTTTGTTCCCTTTATCATAAAAGATACCTTCTAATCCAGGCGCTTCATCTGTAAAACAACCTTTATCATCAATAGGTGACAAAACAGCTAATTTATATTTTTGACCTGCAACAAAGTCATCGTCTCCATGCCCTGGAGCAGTATGGACAAGCCCAGTACCTGCTTCAAGAGTAACATGGTCCCCTAGAATCAAAAGAGATGTACGATCATACATAGGGTGTTTAGCGGTCATCAATTCTAGATCTTTTCCTTTTAATTCTTTAATGATTTCAAATTTATTCCAGCCAATTTCTTCTGCTACTACTTCAATTAAATCTTTTGCCACCACATATTTCTTGCCATCTGCTACGACAACTGAATAATCGTAATCAGGGTGAACTGCAATTGCAAGGTTTGATGGAATCGTCCATGGCGTAGTTGTCCAAATAATAAATGATGTGTCTTCATCAATCAGACCTTTTCCATCAACTACTTTAAATGCTACATAAATACTTGCTGATTTAACATCTTTGTATTCAATTTCAGCTTCTGCGAGAGCTGATTCACTAGAAGGTGACCAATAAATTGGTTTCAATCCTTTATAGATATAGCCTTTTTCAGCCATTTTTCCAAATACACGAATTTGCGCTTCTTCGTACTCTTTCGTTAGAGTTACATAGGGTTTGTCCCACTCTCCAGCTACTCCTAAACGTTTAAAATCTTCCTTTTGTTTATTCACTTGTTCCCAAGCATATTCCTCACATAATTTACGGAATTCAGCGACACTCATTTCTTTACGTTTGACACCTTTGTTCGTTAACGCTTGCTCAATAGGAAGTCCATGAGTGTCCCAACCTGGAATGTATGGAGATCTAAAACCTGACATAGATTTGTAACGAACAATGATATCCTTACTAATCTTATTCAGCGCATGTCCAATATGAATATTTCCATTTGCATACGGAGGACCATCATGTAAGACGAATGTTGGTTTACCCTCATTAATTTTTTGACGTTGTCCATAGATATCTAATTCTTCCCAGTTTTCTTGCCACTCTAATTCGCGAACTGGCAAATTTCCACGCATGGGAAATTTTGTGCTTCCTAATTGTAATGTTTCTTTCATTTTCATCAAAGATCTACCCCTTATTTGTTAAATTTATCTTTCACACTCCAAAATGACATGCTCATCATACAACTGAGTTTTATCAATTGCAACTATTCTTATCAATAAAAAAAGACTCCACCCCTAGAGGGACGAAATCTTCGTGTTACCACCCAAATTCAGAAGAAAAAGCAATTTCTTATTCTTTTCTTCTCTTAAGTAATTGTATAACGTCAATTAAACGGTTAATTTTACTCTAGTTCAAATTAACACTCATGGAGGATTTTACAAATAAAAGGGACTGTTAGACTTCCACTATTTTCTAACTCGCTTAATTAGTATTCTATCGTTTTTATATTCCATTCACTGATTTACTTTATTTAGGAAACTCGATTGCTGGTAATGTACCTTCTTCTGAAGATTGTTCTTCTTCATGACTATTTTCTGTATCTTCAGTACTAATCACTAGTGTTTCATTAATTGATTCCACATTAGTATTGACTGAGTTTTTTTCACTTTCGCTAACACTGGATAGGATTTCTTTTAATGTAGGAATATTCAGTACTTCTTCTTCTATAGGTTTTAGTAAATCATCCCATTCAGAATTTTTGACCATTTCTAACTGTGACTCTATCATAATCTGTAAACGTTGTTTAAAGACTCTGCTTTGTTTCCTTAGTTCATCTGTTTCTGCTGTGATTTTTCGAGCTTTAGAAACAGCTTCATCTAATAAACGATCAGCATTCTTTTCAGCCTCAAGACCAATAATATTTGCTTCTTTTGCTGCATTTTCTCTTAGCCTATCAGCTGCATCTTGAGCAACGATAATTGATTTATTTAAAGCATCCTGAAGATTGTTAAAATGGCCTACTTTCTCTTCAGAAAATTGCAATTCTTTTTCTAATTCACGTTTTTCTTTTAAAACCATTTCGTAATCTTTAATGATTTGATCTAAATAATCATTCACTTGATCTTGATCATAGCCTCGCATCTTGACAGGGAACTCTTTGTTATGTATGTCTAAGGGAGTCAACACCATATAAGACACCTCCAATTTTTAAATTTAACGTACTTTAGTATTAAACTAGCATAAACTTTCCCAGATGTAAATGAGTTGATCATTATTTATACAAGATACCTAATTGAAGACGCCATTTATCTTTCTTTGTTTTGCCTTCAATTTCTTGTACCTGTAATCGCCCATATCCACGAACTGAAACAATATCTAATAAACCAATTTCAAAATCAGGTCGGTTTAATTCTACCCAATTCAGCTTTACTTTACCTGATTCAATCATTTGTTTAGCCCGTTGTCTAGAGATTTTGAATACACTAGAAACAAGCGTATCTAAACGCATTGATGAAACCGTTTGACTTTCAATCGTCCAATTATCTACCGGTAATAAAATATCTGTATAATTTTTTTCTTCTATTCGAACGGCAACTTTTCCAATACTAATAACTTGTTGCTCAATGTAACTTTTTGTTGAATTTTCAACAAACACTTGCCAACGTGCTCCATCTGATATAATATCGCCAAAATAATCTCTTTTTAACCCAGTCGAAAGCAATGTACCTAATACTTTTCCATGTGATAATGAAGCAAATTTTATAGGGTATCGTATCTCAAAGATAGTTATCTCAAAATCTTCCTGTTTTGGCGTGAAATACGCAGGACAGATGAAAGCTCTCACTCTCTCTGCCGCTTCATATCCACCAAAAGAATGAATAGTGATTTCATCATTTTTTCCAACTATTGTTTTTACGATATGCAATTGGCGAGGATCTAAAAAATTTGTTAAATAGGGAGTATATTGATCTTCTACACTTCTTATCCATCCTATAACGTTATCAATAAAGGCTTGCTCTTCTTTTCTAAAATGTTGGTAAACATTTTCAATCATAAGAAAAACACCTCCTTCATTTAAGAAATAATCCTAGCAATCAACTGAAAGAGTGAAAACAATCCACTTTTAGCTAAATTTAAAACAATCAATGCAACAATTCCTGAAAAGTTTATCATACCAATTGGCGGAATAAATCTTCTAAAGAAATTTAAATATGGCTCACAAATCGTTGATAATATTTGGCCAAACTTAGATTGATAAGCCCCAGGAAACCAAGACATCAAAATATAAACTATAATTAGTGTAGAATATATATCTAAGCCTCTAGAAAGTACTGTATATAATAACGATAAATAATCCACTATCTGTTTTTCCTCTTTTCTTTAATAAAAATCTTTTTCTTGCATTACATCTGATATGACACCATCAATTTCAACATTTTTAGGAGTACACAAGAAAATTTCTTCTCCAACTCGTTGAATATCACCACTTATAGCATAAATCGTACCCGTTAAAAAATCAACGATTCTTTTAGCTTGATCTTCTTCAATACGAGTAAAATTTAAAATTACTGATTGATTACTCAGTAGGAAATCTGCTATTTCTTGAACTTCGGAGTAAACTCTAGGTTCAAAGACAACAATTTTTGATTGATAAGGATTTTCCGGATTTTTCATTGCCACAACTTTATTTGTTTTTGCAGATTCGCGACGTGTATTCAAAGCACGTTGATTTTTAACTTCATGTTTTTCTTCATTTTCTCTAACCTTAGTTGAAGTCTTTTCCTTATTATTTGCTGCTTTTTCTATTTCAAACTCTTCTTCATCATTTAACCCGAAAAATTGAGTGAAATTATTTATCATGCCCATTTAAAGTCCTCCTTTTTAAATCGATTCTATTTTTTCAATCGATTCTTATTCAAAAAAAGACGTTCCAATTCGAACAAAAGTTGCTCCTTCTTCAACAGCTATTGTGTAATCTTTACTCATCCCCATACTAAGTTCAGTACAAGGTGCGTATGGTAGGGCTTTATCTTTAATTGATTCTTGCAATTTTCTTAAAACAACAAAAGCAGAACGGATAACCGTTTCGCTAGCATTTAATGGCGCTATCGTCATTAAACCTACCACTTTTATTTTTGAATACTGTGAGAGACTTTTTATGAAATCATCCAGTTGATTCGGACTTATTCCACTTTTCGTTTCTTCACCAGTTACATTAACTTGAACAAAACAAGAGACAGATTTCTCTGCTCTCTTTTCAATCTCTTCAGCTAAAGATAAACGATCAAGAGCGTGAAAGTAATCAATTTTATTGATTACTTTTTTCACTTTTCTTGTTTGTAAATTTCCAATAAAATGCCAAACTAGTCGTTGATCATTCAACTCTTTTTGCTTCAAATCTAATCCTTCTGGTCGATTTTCAGCAAGATGGTCATAACCTTCTTCAATTGCAGCTAAAGCTTGCTCACTAGAGACACTTTTAGTTACTGCAATAACTTGTACATCAGAACGTTTTCGATTGGATTTTTCCAGTGAAAGATTTAACATTTGCTCAATCTTTCGACTATTTTCTTTTACCGAACTCATTTTTATTTACGACGTCTTCTGAAGAATGGAGGAGTATCAAGATTATCCTCATCTTGATGATTATTTTGGTCTTTCTTTTCTTCTCGTTTAAAAATATCAAATTCAGGGTTCTCATTTTGTTGATTCAAATCATTTGATTGAGTTTTAACTCTTTGATCACGTAAACTAGGTTCACGACGAATATCCCAATCACCAAAAGGATCTTTTGTGTGCTCAGATTGCACAGCTGAAGTTTCAGGATTACTTCTTTGTGCAGAGCTATTTCTATTTCTTTCGCTTGTTTGTGGTTTTACTTCTTTCATTTTACCTGCATCGATACCAGTTGCAATAACCGTTACGATAACATCATCACCTAAGTTTTCGTTAATAGAAGTTCCAAAAATGATATTCACTTCCGTAGTAGATGCTGCTGAAACGATGTCCGATGCATCTTGTGCTTCAAACAAAGTCAAATCAGAGCCACCCGTAATATTTAACAATACAGATTCTGCTCCATCAATTGAAACTTCTAATAGTGGAGAAGATATCGCCTTTTTAGTCGCTTCAACTGTACGATTTTCACCGCTAGCCATACCGATACCCATCAATGCTGAACCTTGGTTTTCCATCACTGTTTTTACATCAGCAAAATCTAAATTCACATATCCAGGAGCTGTAATTAAATCTGAAATTCCTTGTACACCTTGTCGCAAAACGTTATCCGCTTCATGGAATGCTTCAAGCATTGGCGTTTTTTTATCAACCATTTCTAATAAACGATTGTTAGAAATAATAACTAAAGTATCTACATGCTCTTTCATTTGTGCTACGCCTTCCGCAGCGAAGCGTCCACGTTTAGGTCCTTCAAAAGTAAAGGGTCTCGTAATGACACCTACTGTTAAAGCGCCTTGTTCTTTAGCAATACGAGCCACAATTGGTGCAGCACCCGTACCTGTTCCGCCACCCATACCAGCAGTTACAAAAATCATATCTGCTCCACGCAAGGCTTCAGCAATTTGTTCTTCGCTTTCTTCTGCTGCTTTACGTCCGATTTCAGGATTTGCCCCTGCTCCGAGTCCGCGTGTTAATTTGGGCCCTAATTGGATTTTAATTTCGGCATTTGAACCTGCTAGTGCTTGTAAGTCGGTATTTACTACAATAAATTCTACACCTTGTACATTTTCATCAATCATACGGTTAACAGCGTTATTACCCGCTCCACCAACACCTATTACTTTAATTATCGCTCCATTAGCTGGATTTGTATCAAATTCTAAGTCCATTCCATTTCCTCCTACTACTGTTTGCATATATTTGTTTAATCAAAGAAATTCGAGATAAAGCTTTTGGCCTTATTGCTCCATTTGTCTTCTTTTTTCTTTACACGTTTTTCTTTTTCAAATTCTAAGGGACCTGTTTCATCATCTTCTGCTGTGTATTCTAATTTAGCATTATTCGAAGTATTTTCTTTTTTCGTAATGCCTAATTGATATTCTTTAACAATTTGATTGATTTCATCTAAGTTGGCTTCGTACTGGATCAATCCTATCCCAGTCGTAAAGGCTGGATAGCGCATACCCATTTGATTAGGTATGTAAATTTTCACTGGGATTTCAAAAATGTCTTCAGCCAATTCTACTATACCAGGTATAGCAGCAGCTCCTCCAGTTAAGATAACTCCTCCTGGTAAATCTCTTGCTCCTACTTTGTCCAACTCATTTTTGATTTTTTCAAAAATTTGAATCAAACGTGCTTCTATAATTTCTGACAAATAACGCTCATCTATTTTTACGGGCTGGCTTTTGCCAATCACTTCTACTGGAAATTTTTCTTCTTGAGAAGTTTCTTCAGGTAAAGCATATCCATAGTCACGCTTGATTCTTTCAGCATTTTCGATAGTGGTATTTAAAACAACTGATATATCCTTCGTTACGTAATCTCCACCTTCTTGATCTACATATGTGTATTTCAACTGATGGTCATGCATAACTGAAGCAGTTGTTTGTCCACCTCCCATATCTACTAAAATTGTACCAAAATCTCGTTCACCGCTAGACATAGCTACACTACTTGCTGCTAGAGGTTGCATAACAATATTTTGAATTTGCAAACCCGCTTTTTCTACACAACGTTTTGTATTATGAATGATTGTTTTAGGTCCGGTCAACATAACAGCATACATTTCTAGCCGGACACCAATCATTCCTCTTGGATCTTTGATGCCATCAAAACCATCAACAATAAACTCTTCAGGTAAAATAGTTAAAATTTCTCTTTCAGGTGGAACTGATTTTACCATTGCAGCTGCCAAAACGTTCTGAACATCTACTTCAGTAATTTCTCGATTCTCTCCCGATACTGCTATCATTCCATGGCAAGTTTCTATTTCAACAGAATTACTTGGAATACCGACCACAACATTATAAATATCTACATTTGCTTTTTGTTCTGCTTGTTTAATAGCTTTATTAATTGATTGTACAGTTTTATCAATATCAACGATGATTCCGCGATTTAAACCTTCTGACTTTTCATTTCCTACTCCAATAATATTCATTTGGCCATTATTATATTCAGCTACAACTACTTTTATTGAAGTGGTTCCAATATCTAGACTTACATACATTTCAGTAGCTCGCATTCATTGAAACCTCCTATATCATTATTTTTTATTAAAACCTATAGTAATACCAATTTTAACATAAGCGTTATCAATTTACGAAGTATTTCCTTTATTTTTTTCTGTTTATATCAAACATCATCTACTTATTTTGTAGAACTCAATTTACTCGTCTAAATTGAGTTCTACGCTGTTTTCATCAGACGTTATTTTTGATTCTGGTGTTTCTTTTTCTTCCTCAGTGTACTCAAAGGGAGAAAAATAAGCTCCTACTTCAATATTAAAAGTTCCTTTTTGATCTCCTATTTTTTTCACCATATCAGGATAATAAACCATTTTTTCAGCAAAGGAAGGAATAGATGCAATCACTTCATTACCATCATTCATATACAGTTTAATCAGATGATCATCAATGTTGCTTGGTGTATTTTCAATCTCTGAAATACTGTTTTGAATATTCTCGTTTAATAACTCGTATTGAACGATGATTGTACTTAAAGCTTTACTTTCTTCAAAATTTTTAAATATTGGTGGATTTCCAATAGATACTTTTCTACTTTCATTTACAATTTTTCCATTTTCAAGAATATTGTAGTACTTATTATCTTCAGCTAAATAAGCAACTGTTTGGTACTCTTCAATTTCTATTGTGTAATCATTCAAGCCTCCAAAATTAATTTCTGCAGATTTCACTTGTGGCAATTCCGAGAAAATCTTTTCTGAAATTTCTTTTCTTTCAAAGAAAATTTTCCAAAAATCATCTCCAGCTTTAATTTGACTAACATCAATTATTTCTTGATCTGCTACTTCTTTTGATCCGCTAACAGAAATAATATCAACTTTGCTTAATGAGCTTACGAAATACACAACTATTAAAATTGCAAATGAAAATAATAAAATCAGCATAGTCAATCTTATAGTTAATTTTTTTTGACGTTGTTTTTTTAGTTTTTGTAAAGTATTCTCAAATGACTTTGGCTTTTTATTTGATGGCTCTTTTGTTTTTTTTATTTGATCTACCTGTTGATCAATAGTTGATTCAGTTGTTTGTTTCCCTCTTTTTTTCAAGGAAGAAAGATGCAATTTGATTTGTTTATTTTGTTTTTTATTCTCTTTTTTCATGCACCTATCCTCCTCTCTAAAAATTATTTTTTCATGATTCCATTTATCACTTCAATTAATCGATCTGAAGCAAGTGGCATACCTATTTTTTTAGCATTTTTGGCCATCTCTTGACGCTTTTCTGAGTTCAACATCAACTCATCCAGTGTCTGTACTAATTTTTCACCTGTTAATGATTCTTCTTTAATTAGTTTTGCAGCACCTTTGTTCGCTAAACTTTCGGCATTCTTTGTTTGATGATCATTTGTGACATACGGACTAGGGATCAATATGCTAGGCAAGCCTAACGCTGTAAGTTCCGCTAATGTTGTAGCACCACTTCTTGAAACAACCAGTGAAACTGTTGTAAAAACTTCTGGCATATTTGGAATATACGATACCACCGAAATATTAAATTTATCATTTTTTATTTTTACTAATTGACTTTGAATGTTTTCGTAATGGATATCTCCTGTAACCATCAATACTTGGTAGTTTTTAGTGGCCAACATAGGTAGAGCTTCAATAAAAGCGTCATTGATTCTTTTTGCTCCCCTGCTTCCGCCAAAAATTAGAACGGTCGGTTGTTCAGAATCTAAATTATATTCTTCTAACGCCGCTTTCTTTTCTACATTACTTACTTCTTGTGCTCTAGGGTTACCAGTAAAGCATATTTTTTCAGGATAGTTAGCAAAGTCTTTTTTTACTTCTTCAAAACAAATGGCAATTTTAGTAACGTATCGTGATAAAAATTTATTTGTTATACCTGCAACGCTATTTTGTTCATGTATGATACTTGGAATTCCTAATTTCGAGGCAGCATATACTATTGGAGCACACACATACCCACCTGTCCCAATTACAATATCAGGTTGGAATTTCTTAACAATTTTTTTTGCTTGACTAATACTGCTAATAAACATTCGAACCGTTTTGAAGGTGTCCAAAGACAATGAGCGCTTAAACCCTTTTATTTCTACAGAAGCAAAAGGTATGCCATAGTTTTTTACAATCTTACTTTCTAGACCTTTTTCAGTTCCAACATACAGAAACTCGGCTGTTGGGTCTACTTCTTGTATACGACGCATTAGTGCGAGTGCTGGATACACATGTCCTCCAGTCCCACCACCGGACAGTAATATTTTCATAAGTTGTTAGACCAGTTGGCCTATTCCCCCTCTTCTATTGCTTCTTCTACTAATTGCTCAACGGAATGGATAAAAGCATCCCCACGAACCTCAAAACTTCGGTATTGATCCCAACTGGCACAAGCAGGAGATAATAGAACAACATCATTCGGTTCGCTTAATTTGTAAGCTGCAAGTACAGCAGCCTCAACATTTTGAACTGAAAGAATCGTCGAGATCCCAGCTTTTTCACCAGTCTCACTCAACTTCATTGCCGTTTCTCCGAAAACAATCAAAGCTTTTACTTTTCCGCTCATAGCTGGAATCAATTCATCAAAATCATTTCCTCGATCCAAACCACCTGCTAATAAAATAACTGGTGAGTCAAAACCTTTTAGGGCGCTTTCTGTTGCCAAAATATTAGTTGCTTTTGAATCGTTATAAAAACGTCTCTCTTTAAACTCTGTTACAAATTGAGTCCGGTGTTTTACACCTGTAAATTTCTCAAGACTTGTCCGGATGACACCATTTTTTTGATTCAATAATTTAGCAACTGCAATAGCTGCCATAGCATTTTCGACATTATGATCACCAGGAATCAAGATGTTCTCTTTAGCCATCACAGGCTCTCCTTGATAATAAATAACATCATCCTGTAAATATACACCATTATCTAAAATTTCTTTTCTTGAAAAAGGAATAATTACAGCTTTACTATTTTTAGACAGCTTTCTTAACTCAGGTTGATCCCAGTTTATAATTAAGTAATCTTCTTTAGTTTGGTTTTTCGTGATATTCATTTTAGCTGTTACATATTCTTCTCTCGTCCCATGATAATCTAAATGGGCCGAGTAAATATTTGTAATCACTGCAATATGCGGTTTCAATTCAGTGATACCCATCAACTGAAAACTAGATAATTCTATAATGATCTCGTCATCTGCAGTTGCTTTTTGAGCAACAAGACTAGCCGGTGTCCCAATATTTCCAGCAACATAAGCTTGTCCTTTTGAACGTTCTGCATTTAGCAACTCAGCAATCATCGTTGTAGTTGTTGTTTTTCCATTTGTACCTGTAATCCCAATAACCATGCTCTCAGCTACTTCATAAGCTAATTCAACCTCAGTAATAACCGGTATCCCTTTTTCGATTGCTCTTATAATAATAGGATTATTATACATAATACCTGGATTTTTAACGACCCATTCAAAATCTTCATCTAGCAACTCAACCGGATGTCCTCCTGTTACTACTCGTATACCCGACTCTAATAATTCTTGTGCTTGAGGATTTTCATCGAATTTTTTATAATCATTGACAGTCACTAGTGCACCTAAGGTATGAAGCAATTTAGCTGCGTTCACTCCACTTAGTGCTAAACCTAAAACCAATATTTTTTTATTCTCATAACGTTTTATTTTTTTCATTTATAGACCTCTTTTTCTTAAAAATAAGTAAATCTTTAATTTAAAAAGTAGTTATACTCTTAAAGTGAGCATTACAGGATTATGAGTAGACAAGCTACCGTAGCAATTAAACCAATAGCCCAGAAAGTTAAAACAACACGCCATTCGCTCCAGCCACTCATCTCAAAATGGTGATGAATAGGGCTCATTTTAAACACTCTTTTACCTCTCAATTTAAAAGAAGTCACTTGGATCATAACACTAGCTGTTTCCATAACGAATACAAAACCTATCAAAAGAAGTGACCATTCTTGATGCAGTAAAATTGAGATTGCTGCTAGACCACCACCTAATGCTAGAGAACCAACATCGCCCATGAATATTTTAGCAGGTTTTTTATTAAAGAAGAAAAAGCCTATCAAGCTACCAATGATTGTTAAACAAATAATTAAAATATCTATCTGTTGTTGATTCCAAGCGATGATTGCATATGCACCATAAGCAATGCTTGCTGTTCCAGCCACTAGTCCATCTAAACCATCTGTTAAGTTAACAGCATTTGAAAATCCAACTAGCCAAAAAATGATGAATAATCCATATAACCAGCCGATATCAATTACACCTAAAAATGGAAAAGCTAATTCAGTGGGGAGTCCATCATAGCGGTAAGCAATAAAGAAGAGCAGCCCACCGACTATTTGACCAATTAGTTTTTGTTTAGAAGTTAATCCAAGATTTCTTTTTTTAAATACTTTTATAAAGTCATCCAAGAATCCTAGCAACCCATAAAGAATTAAGATGAATAAGGATAATCCAATTCCTAATGAAAAAACATCTTGCCATATAGCTACCCAAATAGTCGAAATAATGGCTGCTATTAAAAAGACGATTCCTCCCATTGTTGGAGTTCCTGTTTTTATCTCATGCCATTTAGGACCTTCATCTCTAGTCGTTTGGCCTAATTGTTTTGTTCTAAAAAATCCAATTACGATTGGCATTGCCATAATAGTTAAGGCAAATCCGCTCACAACTGCAATTACCATTTCTGTCCATTGCATTGTTTTTCGCTCCTAATTATCGCTGTTTTTTAATTCTATTGCTATTTTAGCTTCTTCAACATCATCGAAATGAATTTTCTCAGTACCTATAATTTGATAGTTTTCGTGGCCTTTTCCAGCAATCATAACAATATCATTTGCCTTTGCTTGTTTTATAGCAGCTTGAATGGCTTCTCTTCTATCAGGAATCAATTGGTATGTTCCCTCTTCTAATCCTTCGACCACTTCATTTAATATTGCAATTGGGTCTTCAGTCCTCGGATTATCAGATGTGAAAATTACAGTATTTGAGTTTTCTTGTGCAATCCTAGCCATTATCGGTCTCTTAGTACGGTCACGGTCTCCACCACATCCAACTACGCAAAAAACGTTACCAGTTTTAATTTCATTTACTGTATTTAAAACGTTCAGCAGACCATCTGGTGTATGTGCATAATCAACAATTACCGCAAAGTCATGATTGCCCTTAACTAGTTCAAAACGTCCTCTTACACCACTTATTTCACCAATGGACTTTATGACAGAAGACAACTCTAGTCCTGCAGCATAGGCTCCAGCAATCGCTGCTAGTGCATTTGATACGTTGAACTTACCAACTAATTGCAATTGTACTTCATATACCCGACTTTCAAAGTTCAATTTAAAATGTGTTCCTTTATTTGTGATACTCAAATCAGTTGCTCTAAAATCTGCTGGTTGATCGATTCCATATGAAAACACACGAGCTGCTGTTTTTCCTTCAAAACTTTTACCCACTAAATCATCAAAATTTAAAATAGCAAATTTAGCCTTATCTTGTTGATAACCGTTACCTAATTGTGAAAATAATAGACTCTTAGCTTCAGCATATTCCCCCATAGTATGATGATACTCTAGGTGATCTTGGCTTAAATTAGTAAATATAGCAATATCAAAATCGGTTCCCCATACTCTCCCTTGAACTAATGAATGAGAAGAAACCTCCATAGAACAGGTACTTACACCACTTTCTTGCATTTCACGCAGTGTTTTTTGTAACGTGATACTATCAGGTGTTGTATTTTTTGTCTCGTATACCTCAGAACCAATTCGACGGTACATCGTTCCAATGACGCCCGTTCTCTCTTTGTGATCATGGAATATATAGTCCAGAAGATGCGTGACGGTTGTTTTTCCATTTGTACCTGTAACACCAATTACCCGCAACTCTTGACTTGGATGATGATAAAAAGTTGCTGCTAAAATGGCCATTGCTTTTATTGTGTTATTCACATAAATAACAGGAACCGTTACCTCTACTGGTTCACTTGCTACTAATAAAATGGCTCCTTTTTCAACAGCTTCTTTTGCAAGATTATGTCCATTCTGAAGAGAACCAACAATACAGACAAAAAGCGAACCTGGTTCAACTTCTCTCGTATCTTGGGTAACCTTTTTTATTTCCAAAGTATCGGAAATATCCATTGAAATTTTTGTTGTTTTTAATGGTTTGATCAATTCTATTGCTTTCACTATTTTCACCTTTTTCTATTCTTGTGGAGTTTCTAATTTTATGGTAATTTTATCCGCACTATTCATATTTGTATTTGGTTCTAGGTTTTGACTAACGACATAGCCTTCACCCTCAAATACGAATTCTAATCCAGTTATCTCAGAAACTTTTAGAACATCATTTTTTGACCAGCCCATCATATCAGGCATCGTCATTGCGCCATTTGTCATCAAGACTATCCGCTGGTTCTCGATAGTTGTTTCATTAGGTAATGGTAATTGCTGTACTATTGTATCACCATTTCCCACAACGGTCACATTTAACTGAGTATCCTCTAACGATTTAAGGGCTTCTTCTTTTACCATTCCAGTAACTTTTGGCATTTCTACAGTATTTGTTTCAGAATCTTCCTTTTCTCCCAAAGACAAATATTCTAATGCCCGTTTCATAATAGGATGATAAATCTCCTTAACCACTCCGCTTCCCGTTGTACTTCCATCCTCAATTTCTGGCTGTTGCACAGTGATGTAAAGTATTACTTTAGGATCATCTGCTGGAGCCATAGCTGCTACTGAATAAATATAATCGGTTCCACCACTATAATACTGTTTTGTTTCGGGATTAACAATCTCTGCGGTCCCAGTTTTTGCAGCAATTTCGTAACCATCGATTTGATAGTCTACTCCAGTGCCATTTTCATTATAAACAACCTCTTTTAAATACTCTAATGTTTGATGAGCTACTTCTTCAGTAATTGGTTCGCCAACCACTTCAGGTTCAACAGTCGTTTCTTTGCCTGTATCAGAATCAACATATTTACTTATATATTGTGGCTTCATCATTTGTCCATCATTTGCGACTGCCGTAAAAGCTTGTAGCATTTGGACCGCCGTTACTGTTAATCCTTGTCCAAAAGCTGTATTAGCCTGTTCTAAAGGATAATTAAAACCAATTGATCCCTTTGCTTCATTAGCCAAACCTGAGTTGGTTGTTTGTCCCAATCCAAAAGCATCCATGTACTCTTTCCAGGTTTCTGGGCTCATTTTTTCCATTAAATTAGCGAATGCTACATTACTTGAACGAGCTAGACCTTCTAAATATGAAATCGTTCCCCATCCTTCTGGATTATGGTCATGTATCGCCTCGTTACCAATCATTTTTACTCCGGACTCATAATAAGCATTTGGATCAAAGACTCCTTCACTCACCGCTGCTGCTAAAGTTAAGATTTTCATTGTTGATCCAGGTTCAAAAGTATTCTCAACTAATAGATTTTGCCATAATTGATCAATTCCAACTTTTGTTGTACCATTAAAAGTTGGTCTTTGCGAAGTTGCAATAATAGCTCCTGTTTCTGGGTTTATCAAAGTTGCTGTTACCATAGCTGAATTATACTTTTCATCTATGTCACTCATAATATTTTCCATATACACTTGCATTCGTTTATCTATCGTCAAGTAAATATCATCGCCATTTACAGGTTCTGTCGTTGCTACTTCAGAATTAGGAATGACATAACCAAAACTATCTTTTTGGTAAATTGTTTTACCATCTGTTCCTTTTAAAATATCATCATAAGCAAGTTCAATTCCCATCATACCAGTTAAATCTGTGCTAGAGACTTCTTCTTCATCTTCTTCTCCAAAAGGCAGTGCTGCATAGCCTACTAGATGTGAAGCAAAAACGCCATTTGGATAAAGTCTTGTAGGTGTTTCTTCAAAGACTACTCCCGGCAATTTTTCTTCTTCAATGCTCTTCTTTGTATCAAATGATAAATTTTTTCCTGCCTCACCAAACTCAACTTGATTGAGGTCTTTTTGATTCAATATAGCTAGAATATCTTTTTTACTCATTGGGATGTATTTTTCTAATAGTTCAGCTGTTTTTTCTTTGTCAGTTACATGCTGAGGTTCATCAGGGTTAGACCATTCATCCGTTAAAACAGCTACTAAAGAATAAGAAGTAGCGTCCAATGCAACCGATTCTCCCCCAACATCGTATATGGTTCCTCGGTTTGCTTCTAGGACACTACTTCTTGTGTATAGATTGTTTAGATTTTGAGATAAATTTTCCCCATTGACTTCACCTTTTACCATTATAAATGCAATTCGTCCCGCAAAAAAGATTAGTAAAGCAATCGTACCGAAAAACAACAGTATAACGATTTTTTTTCTATTCTTTAAAGGATTTTTATTATTCATTTTATAACATTCCTTACATTTTCTTCATTCATATCTAAACCAAATTTATTCGCTATTTCGTATACGCGATCATACCTAGATAATTCTTGGACTTCTTGTTCTAAGTTTTCATTGATCGTTGTTGATTCATTGATAGATGTCGTTGTATCTTGCAGTGTACGATTCGTACTAGCGATAGTTATCTCCAATGAAATACTGACAGCAACTAAAGCAAACAAAATAACTAAAACAGAACTTATAAGTAACTTTTCACCTTTTGTGATACCTATTCTTTTAGTTAAAGGAGTATGTATTCTTTCCTTTTTAGGAGTAGGAACCGTCTGGGGCTGAATTGGTAATTCGACTTCAAGATTTCTAGCTAAATTACTTTCTAATGCCATATTTAATCCTTCCTTTCTGTCATCTAATGATTACATTAGTTTATTTTGTTTTTCAGCAATTCGTAACTTGGCACTTCTCGAACGATTATTTACTTCTAACTCTTGTTCCGAAGGTAAAATTGGTTTTCTAGTAATTAATTTTAATTCTGGTAAAAATCCATCTGGAACAACTGGCAATCCACGTGGCAAATCCGGGCCTTTTGAATGATCTTTAAAAATGGATTTAACGATTCGGTCCTCTAATGAATGAAAAGAAATCACACTAATTCGTCCACCTATTGCTAATAAATCAATCGCTTGCTCCAAAGAATCTTCGACTGAAGATAACTCATCATTAACCGCGATTCGCACAGCTTGAAATACTCGTTTTGCTGGATGCCCACCTTTTCTTCTAGCTGGTGCTGGTATTCCTGCTTTAATCAGTTCTACTAATTCACTTGTTGTTTCGATTGATTTTATTTCTCTAGCGGCTTCAATTTTACGAGCAATTTGTTTTGAAAATTTTTCTTCCCCATAGCGATAAAAAATTCTTATCAAATCGTGATAAGACCACTCATTGATGACTTCTTTAGCTGTTAACGGGGCATCAGTATCCATCCGCATATCTAGCGGAGCATCTTGATGGTAACTAAAGCCTCTTTCTGCTTCATCTAATTGAGGAGAAGACACGCCTAAGTCATATAAAATTCCATCTACTTCATTTACTCCTAAATTGTTCAATTCTTCTTTTATAAAGCGAAAATTCGCTTTAACAAAAGTGATCATACCTTTTTCTACATATTCAGCCAACCGAACTTTTGCATTTTCAATTGCACGCTCATCTTGGTCAAAGGCATATAAGTGCCCATTTTCATTCAATTGTGATAATAAATATTCACTATGTCCGGCTCCACCTAGCGTACAATCGACATAAATGCCTTCTGGGGATAACGACAGCCCATCAACGGTTTCGCGTAATAAGACTGTCTCATGATTAAATGCTGTCATTCTTTCGCCTACCTAACTCACTATTTTTCATAGTATTTTTTAATTTTATGATAATCGGTTATCAGAATCCAAAATCGATCATATCTTCAGCAATGCTATCAAACATTTCTTCAGCATCTTGGGAAACTTGGTTCCATCTTGTCTCACTCCAAATTTCGATCCGTTCAGAGACACCAATAACATGACATTCTCTTTCTAATTGTGCATGTTCTCTTAATGTTTGAGGAATATTAATTCTTCCTTGTTTATCTAATTCACATTCAACCGCTGCTGAGTAAAAGAATCGTGTAAAAGCACGAGCTTCTTTTTTTGCTAAAGGGAGCTGTTTTAACTTTTCTTCAAGAGCAGACCATGATTCTTTTGGGTAACCAAACAAACATCCATCTAATCCGCGGGTGAGAATAAATTTTTCACCTAGATCGGATCGGAATTTTGATGGCATGATTAAACGACCTTTTGCATCGATATTGTGCTTGTGTTCACCCATTAGCATAGCTGTCTCACCTCAGTCTCCAATTAGATATTTTTAGTCTACCACAATGCCCCACTTTCCTCCACAATTATTCAAAAAAGACACATTTTTTTTATTAATGTAATATTTGTTTTGTTAATAGCCTGATCCTACTTTCTATAGTGTTTTTACTGTAGTATATTTTTTCATTTTACTAGGGTCTATTTTAAAACTATCTTGTTAAGAGACGAGTAGTCGTAACAAGCATTAGTTCGTGTAACTCAAGGTCGATTTTTCATTTGAGTAGCTGCAACGAGCCTTAATTAGAAGAACTTTAAAATAGAAGATTATTTTATTTAAATCCATGATTCGTTAGGTCGCTCTTGTTGTTCGATAGTCATTTTAATCACTGCCACCTTTCTTAGTTAACTTAAAAATCAGAATAATTATTAATTTTCAAACACATCCTAAATTACGCGAAAAAAAAGTGAGATAAGAACAATATGTCCTTATCTCACTTTTTAGATTTTTTACTACTAGATATGTCTGACTAACAAAATTGATGACAATTTCGACATAATTAGTAAAGATTGGTTCACACACTGTTGCACTTCATTTTAAACTTACAATTATATTGGCTATAACTAATCCGTAATAAGCTATGATTGAACTAATAAAAACGAATCGCCAATAAGTTTTAAAAAAACTTCTATATAGAATCTCGCCTTTTTTTGCCGCTACAATCAAAAGAATAATAATTCCTAGACTAAAAATAAAAATCAAAAAATATGGAAATAAAGAGAATTCATAGGTTAACTCACTAAGAATATGAATGCCTAAAATTAAAAAAGGAACTAGTAAATCTGGTAATATAATAGTTGAATTTTGTTTTTTAAAATGACGCTGTACTGCCTTGCTAAACAATATCAGTAAAATAATGGGTAAACCAAACAAAATTACTTTACCTATTATTAAAGAAGTTCCAGAATCCACTTTTACCCCACCTTTTTAAATATATCCATTCAATCGGTATGTATTTTGGCTTTACCGAGAAATAATACCAAACGATCTTTTTTTAAATTTAACGTAATTTTTCTTTTTTGTATACTTTTAATTACTTATTCTTGTTAAATCAAAAAAAAACCCCTTATTGAGCCATGGTCTCAATAAGGGGTTTCAAATCATCTCATGATGAAATGTGCAAAAATTAAGCTTCTTTGCTGATTACTTCTTTACCATCGTAATGTCCACATGATGCACAAACGTGATGGCTTTTTTTCAATTCGCCACAGTTAGGGCATGCGTTCATACCTGGAACTTCTAATTTATAATGAGTACGACGTCTGTTTTTCTTAGCTTTTGATGTTTTTCTTGCTGGTACTGCCATTCCTTACACCTCCTTAAAAGTTGCTTCTCTGCACAAAATTGTGCTAGGAAGAAGCCTATAATACATACTTATTTCTGATTATCAGATTCATCCTTGAATAAATCTTTCAAACCAGCAAAACGTGGATCCTCAGTTTCTGATTTCTGTGTTTCTAAATCTGAAATATATTCATCTTCAGAAACGACCAGCCAATCATTTCCACTAGGCATTTTTTGTCCTTCTTCTTCCTCTTGCGTAAAAACTTGCAATGGGAGATTTAACAACACTGCATCCGTTATAGCATCAGTCAGATCAACCATATCTTTATCTAAAAGAATGACTGTCTCTTCCTCATTATCTATTTTAGATCCAGGAGTAGCAGAAGGCGGAATATATATTTCATCTATTCCAATTGACATAGGGAACAAAACTGGTTTTAATGATCTTGCAGAGGGTAGTGTCACGTTTAATGAAACAACCATATGAAGCAAGATTTCTTTCTCATGAACAATGAGTGTTCCCTCTATATTAATCGGAGAAACATCCATTAATTCCTTTTCTCGATTCATCAACGGTTTTTTTAAGTCAACAGTTTCCGAGAAAACTAACGGTTGATTGCGATATTTTTGCAATTCGTTTAATGACCATTTCATTATATATCACTCCTAAAGCAACAAGGATTATTATACTAGTGAATGAATCCTTTGTCAACGTATTTTACCTTACAGTCTTTTCTTGCTAGGCTTTGTTTTCATAGGCTTTTTCAAAATCAACTTTTAATGGTTGACGATAATAATCTTGTTCTTTTATTAAACCCATCTGGCCCATTTGATAAATTTTACCTGCTTTTATATCTAATGTCCATAAATTTTTGTTTTTTTTTGTTACGTTGGCCATCAATGGTAAAGAGAAAACATTTTTCATTTCTTTTAAATAATTTCTTCCAATAGGATTAAATCCTAATAAGTGTATGGCTTTGGGGTTTTTTAATTCATCTACCATTTCTTCTTTTTTTAATTGAAGTAGAATATACACACAGATACGTTGCAATCGAGTCCAGGACACTCTTTTGTTTTTCACCAATGAAATAAACTGTTCAAAGCTTTCTGCTTCTTGAATGTATGCTTTTAATCTGTATTCAATACCTTCTGTTACTTGATACACATTTCGTAACTCTTCAAGCGGTTGAACTTGTATTTGATATTTCAAGTATGGCCAATAGTTTTCCCAACTAACTAAAGGATCTGAAGCTACTAGTTCAAAACTGAGATCAGGCATACTTAACTTTACTTTTTCAACAAGCGCATTCTTTTGCTTAGAACTAAGCAATTTTTCCCGAATAGCCGTAGCACTTGAAAAATCCCCCTCAATCAATTCTTTATCATGATAATCTGATCCTACCCTTTTTATGGCGTACAGTTCCATTGGTTTTTCATACAGCAAGTTTTCTTTGGTATAAGCTAATCCCAATATATTGTTCGGTGTTGAAAGAGAAACCGGCTGAACAGGCATAAATTCTTTAAGAACTTGCTCCATCTGCCAAGCATAAGTCTGTCCAGGATCTTTATTTTCTTTAAATCGTTGATTGATAGTAGCTGTATGCTGTTTTAAAAATTGAGCTAGCTTTTGATAGTCCGTACTCTCACCAGATTCAGAACCAAAACAAATAGCCTCACATTTCAGGGCATGCAATAACCCAACCGCTCCTTTAGCAAAATAATCAGCTGGTTGTGTACTAAAAGCTACCGGTAGTTCTATTACAATATCCGCTCCGGCTGCTAAGGCCATCTGAGCTCGAGACCACTTATCTACAATAGCCGGTTCACCGCGTTGTAGAAAATTCCCACTCATAATAGCAATAATTATATCTGCACCTGATACTTCTCTTGCTTTCTTCAGATGGTAAACATGTCCATTGTGCAAAGGGTTATATTCTACAACTACACCACAGCTTTTCATATTGAGCGACCTCTCTTTAATTCATTACTTTAGCTTGCTTTAAACAAGTTAAAAAAGCTTCACCATATTTTTCAAACTTATTTTCACCCACACCTTTTACTTCTAGCATTTCTGCTTTGTTTTGAGGCATTAATACACACATTTGATGCAATGTCTCATCTGAAAAAATAACATAAGGCGGAACTTTTTGATCTGTAGCAAATGCACGTCTTAGTTCTCTTAGCTGATCAAACAACACATCATCAACCGCTACTTTTTGTGCAACTTTCGCTTGTTTTCTAGTGACTGACATTTCTCCTTTTAATACGGCAACAGCTTTTTCTGTTAATTTTAAAACGGGGTATTGTCCATCAGTCGAAGATAAATATTTTTCAGCTGTTAAATAATCGATTAACTGGGTTACTTCTTTTTGAGGTTCACCCTTCATCAGTCCATAAGTTGAAAGTTTTTCGAAATGCCATTGAGCGACTTTTTTGTCTTTAGAGCCTGTCAATACTTTCATAATAAGCGATTTCCCATAGGTTTCACCCATTCGCTTAACACAGGATAATACTTTTTGAGTCTCTAAAGTGATATCTGTAGCTTCACGGTCATCTAAACAATTACTGCATCTCCCACAATCCCCACAGTTGTCTCCAAAATACTCAACGATGTACCGCTGTAAACAAATCTGAGTAGAACCATATTGAGCCATTTCTCTTAATTTACGGTATTCTTGATTCTTTAATTCGTCATTTAATTCTGATTGATCAATGAAAAACTTTTGAATTTGCATATCTTGAGGAGAAAATAATAAAATTGCATCACTTGGTAGACCATCTCTGCCTGCACGTCCAGCCTCTTGATAATAAGCTTCAATATTTTTAGGTATCTGATAATGAATGACAAATCGCACATTGCTTTTATCGATACCCATACCAAATGCATTCGTGGCAACCATTACAGTCACTTCATCGTAAAGAAACTTTTCTTGCCAACTGTTACGTTCATCTTCTTTTAACCCACCATGGTATTTACCCGCTTTGATCTTTTTAGCATTCAACAATTCATAGATCCGCTCTACTTCTTTACGTGTACTAGCGTAGACGATTCCTGACTGACCTTTATTTACTGTTAAATAATCTAATAAAAACCGATTGCGTTCTTGTCCTTTGATTACTTGAAAAGCTAAGTTATCACGCTCAAACCCAGTTTTCACTCGATTATCTGAATGGATACCTAATAAATTTATAATATCATTTGAAACGACTGGAGTCGCTGTAGCAGTCAATGCCAATACGATTGGTCGATAATCTAATTGTTGAATAGACTCTCCTAAAGATAGATAACTCGGTCTAAAGTCATGACCCCACTGCGAAATACAATGCGCTTCATCGATGGCTATCATTGAAATAGTTATCGTATGCATCAAGTAAAAGATTTCTTCTGTTTGGAATCGTTCTGGAGCAACATAAATCAGTTTATAATCTCCATTGACTGCCTTTTTTAGCCGGACATTCATCTCAGCAGCTGTCAAGGTACTATTCAAATAGGTCGCTGGTATTCCTAACTCTGTTAAAGCATCCACTTGATCTTTCATCAATGAAATAAGTGGTGATACGACTATTGTCACTCCTTCGAATACGAGAGAAGGAATTTGGTAGCAAAGAGATTTCCCGCCACCTGTAGGCATAATAGCTAGTGTATCTTTTCCTTGTAATATTTTTTCAATAACTTCTTTTTGTCCAGTTTTAAATTCTAGAAAACCGTAAATTTCTTTGAGTACATGATGAGCCTCTGTTAACATTGTATCTCTCCTTTCTTTAGAACACATTATGAAAAAAAACAGAAAAATCCTAGTCGATTTTTCTGTTTTTTATTAAAAAGTTTCTAATTTATAAACAATTTATTTAGTACAAATGAAAAACCACCGTGGGCTTTCTTTTGTTATTTCTGACTTCCCAAAATCGGCGCTTACTTCAACTGAAGAAAATCCAGCTTTTAAAAGCATGCTTTTATACTGTTCCAATGGATAAGTCCGTTCTTTATGTGTTTCATCATAACGATCATAGAGATCTAATTCTTTATCATGTACAAAGAACGTTAAATCATGTTCAACCGAATGGGCTTTTTCACCCGCATAACTTTTCCATAAAAAACTAATTTCTTCTGATTGATCATTAAACATATAGCCAGGGAACACAATATCTGTTTGATAAATTGAATGAACATCAAACAGAAACGTTCCATTTTTCATTAGTACATTATATACTTGCTGAAAAACCTGTGAAACAGCCTCTTCATCAGGCATATAACATAGTGAATCCGAAAAACAAGTAACCGCTCCAAATTGACCAATTTCAGACAGGTCCATCATATCTGCTTGAATCAGAGGTAGACTTATTTGTTCCTCCATAGCTCGTTCATTAGCTAAACTTAGCATGTTTTCAGATAAATCTAGCCCTGTTACGTCATACCCTCTTTTAGAAAGTGCTACTGCTAAAGCTCCAGTTCCACAAGCCAGTTCCAATACTGTTGGTTTATTATTTACAAGCTGACTATCCACAAATTCTCCCCAGCGATCGTAGAGGGTTTCATCCATAATAGCATCATAGACTTGTGCAAAGATTTGATAACTCATTAGAGTTAGACCATTTTTGTGATGTCTACCAATGGAGCATCACTCCATAATTTTTCAAGATTATAAAATGAACGTTCTGAATAGTGGAAGACATGTACAACTACATCTCCAAGGTCAATAAGCATCCATTTAGACGATTCACGCCCTTCAATTCTTCTTACGTCAATTCCTGACTCTTGAGCTTTGTCAATGATTCCTTCGGCAATAGCTTTAACTTGTTTTTCACTATTTCCGTGCATCACAATAAAGTAATCTGCTAAAATAGAAATCTTGCTGACATCCATTGCTATGATATCCTCTGCTCTTTTATCATCTGCTGCTTTAACGACTGTTTCTACTAATTTTATGCTTTCAGTTACCATGTTGTTCCTCCTAAGGATTTGCTACCCATTTATTATAGGTAGTAATTGTTTTTGGATAAATTTTTTTGTTTTGCTCAATCAAATGCTGCAATATTTGTTTTGTTTCATACCGAACGGCTGATTGTAAGTTTTCTGCTGCAAGAGTACGTGCATGTTCCACACCTGGAAAGTTTCTTCCAGGTTCAATGTAGTCAGCAACATAAATTACTTGTTCCAACACTGTCATCTTTTCAGCGCCTATTGTATGGTGTCTAATGGCATTCAGAATATCTGCATCTGATATACCTAATTCTCGTTCAACTAAGATAGCTCCTAAAGGACCATGCCAAATATTGCTTCCATAATCGAGCCATTCTAAATCTAATTTTTCATTAAAAATCAAGTCTTGCATTTCTTTATTACTACGTTCTTTAGCATAATCATGGGTTAAGGCAGCAATACTAGCAGCTTCTATTGAAGCGCCATATTTTTCAGCTAATTGAACAGCGGCTTGTTCTACACCCAAAACATGTTGAAGTCGCTTTTGGCTCATTTGACTTTGAATAGTCTGAATCAATTTATCTCTTGTTAGGGATACGTATTTTTTTGAATACACTAAAGGATTTATTTCATTTTTCATCTTGATACAATCCTTCCTGACAAATATAATTGAGTGTCTTTTCAGGAATCAAGTAATTGACTGGACAGTTCATTTTTAGATTTTTACGTAAAGAAGTAGAACTGATATCCATTAAAGGGACATCTACCCAGATAATAGAATAAGGACTGATAGTCGGGTAACCTGGACGATTCACTCCCACAAATTCTACAAGCTTTGCCAATTCTTCTATTCTGTACCATTTAGGTAAATATTCTACCATGTCTCCACCAATAATAAAATAATATTCTGTATCGGGATGTTCTTCCTTCAATTTCGTTATCGTATCATAAGTATAGCTTTTTCCGCCGCGTTCAATTTCGGCTTTTTCAATATCAAAAAAAACATTATCTTCAATAGCCAATTCAACCATCCGAAGACGATGATTGACATTGATTGCTTTTTTTTCATCTTGATGTGGTGGATTTGCGCTTGGCATAAAATAGATTTTTTCTAATCCTAATTGATGACACACTTGATCTGCAATAATTAAGTGCCCAATATGCGGAGGACTAAACGTTCCACCAAGAATACCCACTCTTCTTTTTGGCCGACTCCCAATTTCAATTTCAGTTAAAACTTGTGTTTTGTTACTAGAAAAAGATTGCCCTCTCAAGCTGATCACCTTTCTTTATGCGACTAATAATCATTATTTTGCTCTTGGAAGTTCAATGGAAACACGTTGATACTTTTCTTGAGTTGATTTCTTGAATAATACGATTACGCGACCAATTATTTGAACTGCATCACAACCGATTTCTTTTTCAAGAATTGCGGCTACGTCTTGAGCTACTTCATCTGTATTTTGTAGTAAGCCTACTTTAATCAATTCTCTTTTTTCTAAAGCTTCATTAATTTGAACAATTACCTCTTTATTTAATCCATTTTTTCCAATTTGAAAAATTGGGTTTAAATGATGTGCTTTACTTCTTAAAAAACGTTTTTGTTTACCAGTTAAATTCATTTTATTCACTCCATTAAGATCTTAATGATCATTTCTAATTTATTTCTAGTTATATCAAAGATTTTCGAATAAGGACATCTATACCTTTTGGTGCCCATCCAGCTACGACACATCCTGGTTCATTGACTGTGACCCAGCCAAGGCCTGCAAAGACAATATCTGATTTTTCTTTAACAGAAAACTCAAAACGAACCAATTTAGGGAAGTTCTCAACTTCATCTTCACGAGGAGGCTGCAATAGTTTACCGACTTGTTTTTGATATAATTCATCCGCTTTTTCTAATTTTGTACGGTGAATAAGTAAATCATTCGAGGTAAAACAAGTAAACGAATGTCTGCCTCCTTTTAAATGATCAAAACGAGCGACTCCTCCAAAAAACAATGTTTGGCCTTCGTTCAGTTGATGAACGATTGGTTTTATTTCTTTTTTTGGCGCAATTAATTTTAAATCTTTGTCTCCTAAGACGTGAGCCATTTGATGACGATGAATGATTCCCGGTGTATCAATTAGAAACTTCCCATCATCTAATGGAATCTCTATTCGGTCAAGCGTTGTTCCAGGAAACTGAGAAGTTGTAATCAAGTCTTGGACGCCTGCTGTTGACTTAATGATTTGATTGATCAATGTTGATTTTCCAACATTTGTTACACCGACTACAAAAACATTACGTCCTTTGCGATGTTTTTCAATAGTATCTAGCAAGACTTCCATCTCAGCTGGTTTCATAGCACTTGTTAACAAGACATCTTCCGGTCGCAAGCCTTCTTCGTGAGCTCGTTCACGCATCCATTGTGTCATTTTCCCACGTTTTAATGATTTAGGAAGTAAATCCACCTTATTTCCAACTAAGAGAACTGGATTTTTCCCAACAAAGCGATGTAAGCCAGGTATTAAACTTCCATTGAAATCAAAAATATCAACAACGTTTACGATTAATGCATCTTCTGAACCAAGTTCATTTAATAATTTCAGGAAATCATCATCCGTTAATTGGACATCTTGAATTTCATTATAATGACGTAATCTAAAACAACGTTGACAATACACTTCGCCTTTTTCTAAACCTTTTTCTAAGGCTGAAGTTGGTGTATAACCTGCAATTTCTTTATCCGTTGTTTGGATAATAGCTCCGCAACCAACACAACGAATCTCTTCTTCATTATTTAATTCTACTTTCGTCATTTATTGACTTCCTCCATCTCATATTTGGATCTTTTTTAATCATGTAATTCATGATATGCAGCTCCATAAAACGATTAAATTGAGTATTCCAAGCATCCGTATCTAGTATCGGTTTAACTAAAACACTACGTACTCCAGAAAGATTTGCTCCCCAGATATCCGTCATAACTTGATCCCCTACCATGATGATTTCATCAGTAGTTAGATTTAATTTTTTACTTGCCCTTTTAAAACCAATTGTTGTTGGTTTTAAAGCTCGAGAAACATAGTCTAAGTGCAACACTTTTGCAATTCGGTCAACACGCTTTGCTTTATTATTAGAAAGAATTACAACAGGTATCCCAGCTTCTTCCATCACATTGATCCACTCAATCAACTGTTCAGTTCCATCCGGGTTATTCCATGCTATTAAGGTATTGTCCAAGTCGGTTAAGACAGCTTTTATTTTTTGCTCTCTCAATTGTTCTGGTGTTATATGGTAAATAGCTTCTACCATATATGTCGGCTTAAATATCTTTAACATTTTTTCTCCTTACTCACTAAAATAGGAGTACCATTTACAGTACTCCTCAAGTTTACTATTTTCTTAATTATACGCCAAATTATTAAAAAAACAATCATTACCGGTGATTTCCAGGTTAATTCTCATGTGACTCGTCTTTATTTTATACTTGAACGGCATTATTTTACTTTTCTCAACCTTATTTTACTTGTAAAAACACTTCATGCAGTTCGTTTAATGCTAGCTTTAAATTTTCTTCTTCAATTAAAATCCAAATAGTTGTGTAACTATCTGCAGATTGATAAATAGGAATTTTCAATTTTGACATTGTTGTCACGATTTTAGCTGTTACACCCGGCACCCCAGTTATACCTGCACCTACAATTGCAACTTTTGCACAATTCTCATGAGTTGCAAAAATGATTTTCTGTTCATTCAACAATTGCTTCGCTTTTCCAGAAATGGATTTTGGGAGCGTAAAAACAATTTTGCCAGGAAATATATTAATGAAATCCAAACTAAATCCCGCTTGAGCTAACAGATTAAATAATGACTCTTGTAAATTCTCATCTGTTTCAATAGTAAATTGAACTAAATGAGGCACATGAGCAATTCCCGTTACTAGACGCTGCGGACCACTTTGAGTTTCTGAATTGGTAATCAACGTTCCCATATCCTTTACGGATTGGTAAGTAGAACGGATCCGAACAGGTATGCCAGCCTGTTGAGCAATTTCAACAGCTTTTGGGTCGATAACTTTTGCGCCTTCATGAGCCATATTGCTTACTTCATTGTAGCTCACGATTTGTAAAAATTGAGCTTTTTCTACTAATCGTGGATCTGCTGTCATCATTCCGGAAACATCTGTAAAAATATCAATATACTCTGCGTCAAATGCGGCACCTAACAAAGCAGCTGTGGTGTCACTGCCTCCACGCCCAATAGTTGTTACATCCCCATTTTCACTTATCCCTTGGAAACCGGCTACTACAACTACATCATTTGTTTTCATATATGCATAAATCGCATCAGTATCTATTCTTTGTACCTTTGCCTGTCCATAATCTTCATTAGTAACTATACCAGCACTTTGTCCAGTCAAACCGATTGCATGAATACCATTCTTTTTCAGTTGGTTTGTAAATACAGCTGTAGATATTGTCTCTCCAACGGATAACAACATATCGCGCTCTCTTAAATCTAAATAACTTTTTTCTCCATCTATTAGTGCTAGAAGTGAATCTGTCGCATAAGGATCACCTATTCTTCCAATAGCTGAAACTACCACTATCACTTTATATCCTGATGCAACGGCATGTACGATATGTTTTTCTGCAGCTAATCGACTTTCTTCGTCTTTTACTGATGTACCGCCAAATTTTTGAATTAAAATTCTCATCATTACCATCCTTTGAAACAACTTATCCGTAAAAAAAGTCGTTACTGTCTCGTTATTTAAAAAAATATCAAAAGCTTCATTTAGTATTTCTGCTCTATTATAACGAAGACGTTCTTTAGATTCAATTATCTTACGAATTTCATAGAACTCTTTAGTAGTTTTTTGCTATACTATTTAGTATTGTACTAGTAAATAAAAAATGTCAAATCTTAGTTTTACAATTAGCTTATAAACTATCTAAAAGGGGATCATTATTATGTATTTAAAAGAAGTTTGTATAGAAAATTATAGTTCTCTGCCAAAAGCAATTGCGCAAGGAGCAACCAGAATAGAATTATGTGATTACTTAATAAGTGGCGGAACAACGGTCAGCAAAGGCGTCATGCATGAAGCAGCTGCTTATTGTGCCGAAAAAATGATACCGTTAATGGCCATGATTCGTCCTCGATCGGGTAATTTCATTTATAATGACAGTGAATTGAAAATTATGGGCTATGATATTATTGAAGCTCGTAACTTAGGATTAGATGGAATCGTATTTGGTTGTTTGACAAACGATCATTTAATTGATGAAGATGCAATGGAACAGTTATTAGAGGAATCTTATGGATTACAAACAACCTTTCATATGGCTTTTGATGCAATTCCAGTTGAAAATCAGTTTGAAGCAATCGATTGGTTGGCTGAACATGGTGTACAAAGAATTTTAACGCATGGTGGGGATTTAAGTATACCCATTACAGAAACACTTCCACATCTTAAAGAATTAGTCGACTATGCAAAAGATCGTATTCTTATTCTTCCAGGTGGAGGCATTACTGACAAAAACGCAGCTACTATTCAAGACTACCTAGGTGTTTCAGAGTTACATGGTTCAAAAATCGTCGGTGAACTTTAAAATACCCTGTATCAAATAGTGTTGGTTAGTGAACTATTCAACGAAATACCGTTACAAAAAATAGGAATACTCTAAAATTAAAAAAATTTTTTAATAAATTTAATTTGGTAACAGTTTTTTTGAGAATTGTTTAAGAACTTATTTTAACTTAAAAAAATGGAGTCGGTATAAATTCCGACTCCATTTTTGCTTTTATTTCAGTACTTGCATACCTTTTCGGTCAACTTTAAATTGTTGCACAGTAGCATTTGAAAACATCTTCTTTAATAACTGTTCAAGTTTTTTTAATTTTAGATAAGGTACAAGAATTAAAACAGTAGGTCCTGCACCGCTTAAAAAAGTAGCATAAGCTCCATTTTTTTTAGCCAAAATGCGAATTTTTGACAAGTGAGGAACCAAATCCTTGCGGTATTTCTCATGCCATAAATCGTTTTCTATCATTTCCCCTGCTACCTCTAATTCATTAGCTAAAAAGGCTGAAATCATAACATTGCTAATAGAACTGGCCTGAACTGCTTGTGGATAAGCCAATTTTTTTGGCAATACATCCCGACTTTCTGTTGTTAATAATTCATAATTTGGGATAACAGCTAATATCCCTGTATCTGGAAAAGAATGTTTAACTGCAAAAACGACCTCATTAATTTTAGTTGCTACCACAAAGTCTCCTAATATAGCTGATGCAGCATTATCTGGATGTCCCTCCAAATTAGAAGCTATAGTCACCTTTTCTTTGTCGCTTAACTTTAATTCGGCTAATTGGTTAGCTAATTCAATTCCAGCAATAATAGCAGCCGAACTGCTCCCTAATCCCCGAGTTGCAGGTATTTCACTTTCCATCCATAGTTCTCTAGGTTGAATAGTTGGAGCAAGAGCAAGAGCCGTTTGAATGATAAGATTCGTTTCATCACATGGAATACGCTCATCTAAAGTATGATGGATCACCCAATTTCTATTTTCAGCTCCTACTTCTAACGTCAAATAAAGATTTAAAGCTAATCCACATGAATCAAAACCAGGACCTAGGTTTGCAGTTGTTCCGGGTACAATTATTTTCATAATTTTTTCACACTTGCCTGCAAATGTTTCCTCATATCTTCTAAATCATCCATTTTTGAAATAGGAATAGTGTTTACTTCAAGTGCTGTATCTGGGTCTTTCAATCCATTCCCAGTAAATACACAAACAACGGTTTCTCCTTCTTTAATAGCTCCACTTTTAACATCTTTAATTACTCCGGCTAATGAAGCCGCTGATCCTGGTTCAATAAAGACACCTTCCATTGCAGCAACTTTTCGGTAAGCGTCAATGATTTCATCATCTGTAACAAAATCTATTTTTCCTTTAGACTCATCCCGAGCATTTTCAGCTAATTTCCAACTAGCTGGGTTGCCGATTCTTATAGCTGTGGCAATCGTTTCAGGAGATTCAATAATTTTTCCTTGGACAATTGCAGCTGCTCCTTCTGCTTCGTAACCATGCATTCTCGGCAGCCCAGTTTGATTTAATTCATTCCATTCTTTAAAACCTTTCCAATAAGCTGTAATGTTTCCAGCATTCCCAACTGGAATAGCTAAAACATCTGGAGCTTTTCCGAGATCTTGACAAACTTCAAAAGCAGCAGTCTTTTGCCCTTCAATTCGGTATGGATTTACTGAGTTAACTAGTGTAACAGCTTCCGTTTCAGCTAATTTCCTTACTGATTTTAATGCTTGATCAAAATTACCTTGTATAGAAATAATATCTGCTCCATACATAACAGCTTGGGCTAACTTACCCAAAGCAATTTTCCCATCTGGAATAACAATATACGCTTTTAATCCTGCACGTGCAGCATAAGCTGCAGCTGCAGCACTGGTATTTCCAGTAGATGCACAAATGATTGCTTTTGCTCCTTCTTCTTTTGCTTTAGCTACTGCCATAACCATCCCACGATCTTTGAAAGACCCAGTAGGATTTAACCCTTCATATTTCCCATAAATTTTGACACCAAGCTCTTTCGAAAGATTTTTCAGTGGAATTAAAGGTGTGTTCCCTTCGTAAAGAGAAATCATAGGTGTTTTATCTGTAATTGGCAATACTTCTTTATATTTTTCAAGTAGTCCTTGATACATTATTTTCCCTCCATCACTTTAAAACAAACGAGTAAATTCATTTCATTTGCACCTTTAAGAACTGTTAGTAATTTTTTTTGTTGATCCTTATTTATCTTGTGGGTCACAATTACGACCTTTGACATATCGCTAGGCAGTGGTTGTTGAATAATTTGGTCAAAACCAATATCAAATTGACTAAATAACTTTGTTAAAGCTAAAAATTGTCCTGTTTTATCTTGCATTTCAATAGCAATATAATATTTATTGAATACTTCTGTATCTTCTGCGAGTCTTGTTTCATGTTGATAAGAACTAAATACATTTCCGCTTGTACCTAAACGAATATTTTTTGCTACTGTAATGACATCGCTGACGACGCTGGTAGCCGTTGGTAATTCCCCAGCTCCAGGTCCATAATACATTGTTTCTCCAACAGCAGCTCCTACTACAAAAACAGCATTGTTCTCATCTTGGACACTTGCTAGTGGATGATTGTTTGGTACCAATATTGGGCCTACGTCTACACTGATTTTATTTTCAATTTGAATCGCTGATCCAATTAATTTGATTTTGTAGCCTAATTTTCTAGCCATTTCAATATCCTTTTGTTGTAAATTTCGAATTCCTTTTGTTTCAATTTGATTTACTTCTACATTCATCCCATAAGCTAAACGCGTTAATATAACCATCTTACGAGCAGCGTCTATACCGTCAACGTCATTAGTTGGATTGCTTTCAGCAAAACCTAATTCCTGTGCTTCTTTTAAGGCATCATCATAAGATTTTCCTTCGTTTGTCATTTTTGACAAGATAAAGTTTGTTGTTCCATTAACAATACCAAAAACTTTTTGGATCTCATCAGAAGCTAAACTATCCACTATCGTGCGTAAAATTGGGACCCCTCCAGCAACGCTAGCTTCATAGTAAAGATCACAATGATTTTCTTTTGCTAATGCGACCAATTCATTCCCGTGTAATGCAATTAAATCTTTATTTGCCGTGACGACATGCTTTCCAGATACTAATGCTTTTTTGATGTATTTTTTTGCATCATCAACACTGCCCATAACTTCGACAACAATATCTATCTCAGGATCACTTACAATCTCATCAGCATCTAGCGTTAGTTCAATGCCCTCAGCAATTGAACCTCGATTTTTTTCCATATCACGCACTAAAACCTTTTTCACTTTTAATGATACACCTGTTACTTGATTTAATTTCGGCTCATGATGCTTCAAAATACGCAATACGCCGCTTCCAACAGTTCCAAAACCTAAGATACCTATCTGCAAATTATTTTTCATGCTTTCTCTCCTTTTACTTATCTGATTACCTTTTATATTTGTTTTTATATTTGTTTTTATATGAGATTTAAGCAATTTATTTTTCATCCAATTTTAATTATCAATATCACTAGTATAAAGGATTTCAGAAAAAATACTAGCTAGAATTGATCAAAAAAAAGACAGATAGAAAAAATTCTTTTTAGAATTTTTTCTATCTGTCTTTAATTAATATTTTTTTACCATCAACGGCTATTTTAATCTTGAAGTACTTCAAATATTTCCATAGCAACTAAGTCTACATCATCAAATTGATATACTTGCTGAGTAGATGTTTCTAACAATTCAAATGTTTCGGTTTTTGTATCATAGGTAATAATACACCGTTCATTTCCTTCTTTTTCAAATCGACGAACTTGAACTTCACTTTCTGTATCTTCTAGCATAGCTTCCAATCGGCGAATAATCCCTACTAATTGTGAAGTTGTCATAGTTTCGTGCCCCTTTCAAACTTAACTCAATAATCATTCTAACAGAATTTTATACAAAAGACATTAAACTCACACTATTTTCATAAAAAAATAATCTTTATCTAAAAAATTTATTTTTTTCAAAGAGTTGTGTTACTATAATTGCATTACATAATCCAAAAGGAGACGTTAAAATTATGAATCCATTACTTGATCATTTTAACAATCAAACGTATAAAATTGAGATCTCAGATATTCGGAAATTTGATGAGCGTGTGTCAGTAATAAATGACATCCTTAAATTGACCTTGGGTGAACCCGATTTCAATACACCCAATCATATTAAATTAGCTGCCATCGAAGCTATCAACAACAATCAATCGCATTATACAGGTACAGCTGGGGATATCCAACTGCGCGAAGCTGCTTCAGCTTTTATGCAAAAAAAATATGCCGTTTCGTATGATCCTAAAAATGAGGTATTAGTTACCGTTGGAGCTACTGAAGCTATTTCAGCTTCCTTGTTAGCTATTCTAAATCCTGGGGATAAAATATTGATTCCTTCTCCAATTTTTCCAGGCTACAAACCGCTGATCACCTTGAGTCAAGCGACGCCTATTTTTATTGATACTAGTGTAAATGGATTTGTATTGACTCCACAGATGATTGAAAATGCAATGGAAGAACACGGACCGAGTGTAAAAGCAATTATCTTAAATTACCCAAATAATCCAACAGGCGTGACTTATACAAGGGAAGAGATCAAAGCCCTTGCTGATACTATTAAAAAATACCCTATATTTGTTATTAGTGATGAAATTTACAGTGAACTAACTTATGATGTTGAACATGTTTCTATTGCAGAGTACCTGAGAAATCAAACTATCTTGATCAACGGACTTTCAAAATCTCATGCCATGACCGGGTGGAGAATTGGCTTCATTTTTGCTCCAAAAGAACTTGCAGCACAAATTATCAAGGTACATCAATACCTCGTCACATGCGCCACTTCTATTTCTCAAAAAGCAGCTTTAGCAGCTTTAACTACGGGGATAGACGATGCTCTTCCAATGAAAAAAGAATACCATAAAAGAAGAGATTATCTTTTTGAAGAACTGACTCAATTAGGATTTGAAATTGCTCGTCCAAATGGAGCTTTTTATCTTTTTGCAAAAATCCCACAAGAGTATATACAAAACAGCATGGAGTTTTGTATTGAACTAGCCGAAAAAGATAAACTAGCGCTGATACCCGGATCTGCTTTTGGGAGTGCCGGTGAAGGTTATGTACGGATAAGTTATGCTGCTAGTATGGAAAAATTAGTGGAAGCTGTTAAGCGTTTGAGCAATTACACCCAAAGAAATAAAGGTAGCTTGTAAAATGATCCTCATACCTAAAAGACAGAAATGAAATTGAATCAATTTCATTTCTGTCTTTTTTTATTTTGAACGTTTTCCTTCTGACCACCATAATTTAATAATAGCTTGCGTTCCATCATTTTCAAAACCATTTTGTGCCAAATCTTCATATAATTGTTTAGCTAAGCGAGTTGAAGGCAGATCCAAAGCCATTTTTCCAGCTTCGTCTAGAGCAATTTTCAAATCCTTAATAAAATGTTTAACAAAAAAACCAGCTGTATAATCTTCTTTAAGAATTCTTGGAGCATAGTTTGATAAAGACCAGTTTTGGGCACTGCCTCCGCCAACCGTATCCAATACTTTTTCAAGATCTAAATTTGCAGCTTGCGCATAAACTAACAGTTCAGCCATACCCATCATTGTTCCAGCAATCATGATTTGATTAGCCATTTTCGTGTGCTGTCCACTCCCAGCTTCACCTTGTAAATTAACTTTGCCAGAAAATACTTCAAAAATAGGTTTCACTTTTTCATAAGTATGTATATCTCCACCAACCATAACTGTCAAAGTTCCATTTTTAGCCCCTAAGTCTCCTCCAGAAACTGGAGCGTCTAGAACTTCAATACCTCTTTGCTGTCCCTCTTTATACAGTTTTTTAGCCAATGTAGGTGTACTGGTCGTCATATCTACTAAGATATGTTTTTCAGTGGCCGTTTTAAAGATGCCCTTCTCACCAAAATAACTTTGCTCAACGTCTTTTGGATAGCCTACAATAGTAAAAACAATGTCGCTTTTTTCAGTTACCTCAGCTGGTGAATCAGCCCATTTTGCTCCTAACTGAATTAATTCGTCAGCTTTACTCTTCGTACGATTGTATACTGTGACTGTATAGTCAGCTATTAATAAATGTTTAACAATGGAGGAACCCATTACCCCAGTTCCGATAAATCCGATAGTTTTTTTCATTTATATCCTCTCCCCTTTTCAATTTAACTCTAGTATATCAGTTCTTGCAAAGAGAGCGTATTTATTTAGAAAAAAATAAAAAAAGTGGAAGAATCAAATTGATTCTTCCACTTTTCATCTTTATTTAGTATACATTTCGACAAGTTTTTCAACTTCATCAGCAGTATCACAATCATTGATTGCTTTATCAGCCAATTCAGCCATTTGTTTTGTGTCTAAACGTTTCATTAAACTACGTGTCTTAAGAATGCTTGAAGCACTCATAGAAAATTCGTCTAATCCCAGTCCTAATAGAAGCGGCACAGCCGTTTGATCTCCCGCCATTTCTCCACACATACCAGTCCATTTTCCTTCTTTATGAGAAGCATCAATAACCGTTTTAATTAAACGTAAAATTGATGGGTTATAGGGTTGGTAAAGATAAGAAACGCGTTCATTCATGCGATCAGCAGCCATAGTATACTGAATCAAATCATTAGTACCAATACTGAAGAAATCTACTTCTTTAGCAAATTTATCTGCAATAACAGCAGCAGCAGGAATTTCGATCATGATACCAAGTTCGATATCATCTGATACTTCAATACCTTCATTTACTAATTTAGCTTTCTCTTCTAAAAGCATTGCTTTAGCTTGACGGAATTCTTGTAAAGTTGCAATCATTGGAAACATAATACGTAATTGTCCGAAAACAGAGGCACGTAATAATGCACGCAATTGCGTTCTAAACATATCCGGTCTTGCTAAACAAATACGGATAGCACGGTAACCTAAGAATGGATTCATTTCATGTGGCAACGTTAGATAAGGTAATTCTTTGTCTCCGCCAATATCCATTGTACGAACAACAACGCCTTTACCTTCCATACCTTCTAAAACTTCTTTATAAGCTTCAAACTGAGCTTCTTCTGTAGGAAAATCAGGTGAATCCATATAAAGGAATTCTGTACGGTATAATCCAACAGCTTCACCACCATTGCTTTTTACGCCTACTAAATCTTTTGGAGTACCAATATTTGCAGCTAATTCGATGTGCTTTCCATCTGCTGTAATTGTTGGTTCATCTTTTAATTTATCCCATTCAGCTTTTTGATCTGCAAAAGCTTTTGCTTTTGCTTCATACGTCGCAACATCAGATGCTTCTGGATGAACGATTACATCGCCTTCAAGACCATCGATGATGATAAGATCTCCTTCTTTAACAAAAGAAGTAATATCTTTTGTTCCTACAATTGCAGGAATTTCTAAAGAACGAGCCATAATTGCTGAATGTGAAGTACGTCCACCGATGTCGGTAACAAAAGCTTTCACAAATTGGCGATTTAATTGAGCAGTGTCACTTGGTGTTAAATCATGAGCAACCACAATCACTTCTTCATCAATCATTGAAGGATTAGGAAGTTTCACGCCTAACAAATGACTCAATACTCGTTTAGTAACATCTTTAATATCAGCTGCACGTTCACGCATGTAAGGGTTATCTTCCATGCCTTCAAACATACTGATAAACGTATCTGTTACTTCTTTCAAACCACTTTCTGCATTAAATTTATTATCATTAATAGAGCTTTCAATGCTCCCGATTAATTCTGGATCAGATAGAACCATTAAATGCGCATCAAAAACTTGGGCTTCTTTTTCACCTAGAGATTCTGCTGCTTTAGACCGAATGATCTCAAGTTCTTTTGATGCTTCGTTTAATGCCGATTTTAAGCGGTTAATTTCTGAATCAGAGTTCTCAACTGAAATTTTGTTGAAAGTTAAATCGGGTTCAGTTAGTAAGTAAGCTTTTGCGACTGCAATACCGTCACTTGCTGCGATCCCATTTAATTTTTCAACCATTATTCAGCTAAGCCTTCTTTCTTCATTGTTTCTTCGATTCCTGCAAGAGCTTCAGATTCATCTGAACCATCAGCAGAAATAGTTACGTCAGCACCTTGTCCAACGCCTAATGACATAACGCCCATGATTGATTTCAAGTTTACAGATTTACCTTTATATTCTAGGTTGATATCTGAACTAAATTTGCTTGCTGTTTGTACTAGTAACGTTGCTGGACGTGCATGAATACCTGTTTCAGCTACTACATGAAATTCGCGTTTTTCCATAATAAAAAATCCCCTTTAATATATATTATTTTTGAGAACACTATCTAGTTTCAGCTGTTAAAACCATTTTTTCCAGCAAAAACATTCGATATAGCCCTTACAACTTATAAGATTACCATTTTTTTCTTATTTTAACAACTATTATTTTCCTAATATTTCTCTTCCACTTTTCAAGTTAGAGCTATACCGATAAATAACATTTCCATTATGAAGAGCCTCTCCAATAATCGATTCCTTCTCCTCATGATTAATCCAAATTTCTCTAAAAATCATAAAATCTTTTTTTTCAATAGTTATGGCATTCGTATCTCCTTGAAGCAATTGTTTCAACTGTATTTGCAATTCTTCTCTGCTCACTATTAAGACGTCCTTTACTATTTGTTTTAACCTATTTTATTCTATTTAGTTTAATTCAAAAAATTCAAAAAATCAAAAATTATAATGCTAATTACTTGAAAGTCAAAAAAGGTCAGTGTATAATGATAATCAACAAGGTCAGTAATGGTCAATCATTTATTTGACTTTATTTGATTTATTAACCTATTAAATGAAAGGTTGTGTTTAAATGTTATGTCAAAACTGCAATCAACGCGAAGCAACTATCCATTTATTTACCAATATGAATGGTCAAAAAGGTCAATTGGATGTTTGTCAAAATTGTTATCAACTTATAAAAGATGCTCAAAATCATGGTGAAATCAGAAATGATCGTTCACCGCAAGATCCTTTTGGATTTGGAAATTTAGATCAGTTTTTCCGCTCTATGCAAAATAATCCAAACAACAACTCGCAACAAAATAGTCCTAACACCCCTCCAACTCAAAGAGGTTCTGGAGGTCAGCCACCTATAAATAAAAAACCAGGACTCCTAGGCGAATATGGGACGAATCTAACAGAATTAGCTCGAACGGGTGCCATTGACCCCGTCATTGGACGCGATAAAGAAATCGAACGCGTAATTGAAATTTTAAATCGCCGCACTAAAAATAATCCAGTCTTAACTGGTGAACCTGGTGTTGGTAAAACGGCAGTCGTAGAAGGCTTAGCACAAAAAATTGTTGATGGAGATGTCCCTCAAAAATTATTAAGCAAAGAAGTCATTCGACTAGACGTTGCTTCTTTAGTTCAAGGAACAGGTATCCGAGGCCAATTTGAAGAACGTATGAAACAATTAATGGATGAATTAAAGAAAAATCCACAAATTATTTTATTTATTGATGAAGTCCATGAAATTGTTGGAGCTGGAAGTGCCGAAGGAAGTATGGATGCTGGAAATATGCTTAAACCAGCTCTTGCACGCGGTGAGATGCAAATGGTTGGAGCAACAACATTGAAAGAATACCGTACGATTGAAAAAGATGCTGCTCTAGAGCGACGCATGCAGCCCGTACGTGTTAACGAACCGACCGTTGAAGAGACTATTACCATTCTCCAAGGTCTACAAAAAAAATATGAAGATTACCACCATGTTCATTATACAGATGAAGCTATCAAGAGCGCTGTCAGCTTATCTAATCGTTACATCCAAGATCGTTTTTTACCCGACAAAGCTATTGATTTATTAGATGAATCGGGTTCCAAAAAGAACTTGACGATACAAATTGTTGATCCAAAACAACTTGAGGATAAAATTGCAGAAGCTGCTCAACAAAAACAGTTAGCTCTACAACAAGAGGATTATGAAAAAGCTGCTTTTTATCGTGATCAAGCAAAAAAATTCTCTACTATGAGAGATCAACAAAATCCTGATTCAGTTGAACCTACAATAACTGAGCAGGATATGATTGAAATTATCGAAATGAAGACTAACATCCCTGTAGGAGAATTGAAAGAAAAAGAGCAAACACAATTACGGAACTTAGGGCAAGACTTAAAAAAACATGTCATTGGACAAGATGAAGCAATTGATAAAGTTTCCAAAGCCATACGCAGAAGCCGTGTTGGGTTCAATAATAAAAACCGTCCGATTGGTTCTTTCCTTTTCGTAGGGCCTACTGGGGTTGGAAAAACTGAATTAGCTAAACAACTAGCTTTAGAATTATTTGGAAACAAAGAAGCCTATATTCGATTTGATATGAGTGAATACATGGAAAAACACAGTGTTTCTAAACTAATCGGTTCACCACCTGGATATATCGGCTATGATGAAGCAGGTCAATTGACCGAAAAAGTTCGTCACAATCCTTACAGCATCATTTTATTAGATGAAGTCGAAAAAGCTCATCCTGATGTATTGCATATGTTTTTACAAATTCTTGACGATGGCAGATTGACGGATGCTCAAGGCCGTACAGTTAGTTTTAAAGATACTATCATCATTATGACTAGCAACGCTGGCACTGGTAATGTAGAGGCAAATGTTGGTTTTGGTGCGACGACTTCTGGTACACAAAAATCTGTATTAAATCATTTAACAGATTACTTCAAACCAGAATTCATTAACCGTTTTGATGGAATCGTTGAGTTCAATTCTCTTACAAAAGAAAACTTATTATTTATTGTCGATTTATTAATAAAAGATGTAAATGATATGCTTGAACATCAAGGAATTACAATTGAAGTAGAGCCATCAGCAAAAGAAAAATTAGTTGAATTAGGATATGATCCAAAATTGGGTGCTCGTCCTTTACGACGTGTGATCCAAGAACAAATTGAAGATCGTATTGCTGATTTTTATCTTGATTACCCTTCTGTAAAAGAATTAGTTGCAAAAACAGACGATGAAGGTAATCTTATTGTAGACGCAAAAGAAACTGTCTCAGCAAAGTCTACTCCTGATTTAGGTGAAGAACCCGATACTAAAAGTTTAAATTCTTAAACAACTAATTTAAATTCAATTTTAAAATAAAAAAACAGTACTCCATCAAAAAATTTGATGGAGTACTGTTTTTTTAACAGAATTATTGCATTAGTAATTGTTCTAAGTTAATTGGTGTGCATGTTTCAAGATAAAATTTCTTCTGGAATGTACAAGTTTGCTTTTTTAAGCCATTGTGCCACCTGTGAGTTTGTAATTCTCATTGAACCTTATACATGGCTACAAGCAACCCTATTCCTCTAGAATTTTTTAGTGAATCATTGAATTAATTTATTTATCCCCACCAAAAATTATATAACCAAATAAGATTCATATCATATACCGCTAGCCATTAACTCTTTTTTGTATATTTGATTGTAGGCCTTCTTGTTCTAAAAGTAACCAAATGGTTTGAGTTCTTGCGCTTCATAGCGTTCTTTAAACGCCTTGATTTCTTCTGCTGTGTAAATTTTTGGATCTAATTTTAACTCTTCAACAGGTATGGGTCGATCATGGTTGATTTTCATATCGATCACCACTGTCCGTCCCGCTTTTTCCAGTTCTACTGCATTACGAAAAACTTCATCTAACTCACTGATTTTAATAATCGTAAACCCAATTGCACCTTGCGCTTCAACAATTTTAGCATAGTCCACCTCCTTGAAGTCTACGCCATAATAACTATGATTTGTGTCTTCTTGTTCAACTTTGATAAACCCATATTCCAAATTAGAGAAAACAACGTGAATACTTGGTAGGCGATATTGCACTGTTGTTACAATATCTTGCATCACCATTGCAAATGCATCTTCTGTTTTTTGCTCCAATTTATCCGTACATGCTCTCCAGTTTTTTATGTTATTCAGGTTTGCACGGTACCAGGATGTTTCTGATTTTCCAGAAATTTTTTCGGTGATTGCACGGAACGCATCACCGGCATCTATTTTATGGCGTTTTCCTAGTTTTTGCGGATCATTATCGACAGGAAGAAGATGATCTTAATAATGAATCGAGATCATCTTCTTCCTGTTTTTTTGTCTTAAAATTTAACTTTAGCTAGATTGTTACATCTATAGTTTATGAAAAATTTACTCAAACTAATTTTAGAATAATTTTTCCAGAGCCTTTAATAAAAAGTATAAATTATTCAGACAAGTAATGATTAGGTAGTTGAAATATTTTGAATTATTTCGTTTTTAATTATATAATGGATGTAACCTAACCGGTATAAGAAGAGGTGAAAGATTATGAAACTAATAGATGTTACGAATAATCATTCTGATCTTGTGATGGAGCAATTGGAGAACACTGATGCAAATTTTGTAAAGGTTTTTTCTTTAGGTCCTACTACAATTATCTATTCAGGTGCTGCAACACACAAAGATGTTCTTCTACTAAATAAAATTCGTAATATAAAGAATGCGGAAATTAGTTTTGTCTTAGAAAATATTCTTGAAACAACTTTAGAAAATGTTGAAATTCTACACGCTCCACACATCGTTGAGTTGTCTATACCCAATGAAGATTAATTTCAAAAAGCCTGTTATAATTATTATTCAACTTTAATAGTAACTTTCATATATTCAAAACAATATTTTTCCACTAATCAAACAAACAAACCATTCTAAGTTCAAACTTAGAGTGGTTTGTTTGTTTTTTATAGTAATGATGTTAATTCTACATCTGGGTATTTATCGGCGAACCAACGCATTGCAAATTGATTTTCAAATAAAAATAACGGATTTCCGGAGCGATCACGTACCAATAAATTGCGACTTGAAGACATATTTTCATCCAAATCTTCAGGTTTGATCCAACGGGCAATTTTATTTCCCATAGGTGTCATAACAATTTCTGATTTGTATTCATTTAACATACGGTATTCAAACACCTCAAATTGTAATTGCCCAACTGCTCCAATAATATAATCTTCAGTATGAAAAGTTTTATACAGTTGGATAGCTCCTTCTTGAACTAACTGTTGCACGCCTTTATGAAACGATTTTTGTTTCATTACATTTTTAGCATTCACTTTCATAAACATTTCTGGAGTAAATTGAGGAAGTTTCTCATATTCCACATTTAATTTGCCCTCAAAAATGGTATCTCCAATTTGAAAATTACCAGTATCATAAAGCCCTATGATATCCCCTGCAACAGCATGCTGAACAATTTCACGAGTCTCAGCCATAAATTGAGTTGAATTTGATAATTTGATTTTTTTCTTTGTTCTTGCCAATGTAACATCAATTCCACGATCAAACGTTCCTGAACATATACGTACAAAAGCGATTCGGTCTCGATGGGCAGGATTCATATTAGCTTGAATTTTAAAAATAAAGCCTGAAAATTCATTTGTTGTTGGTTCTATTTCTTCACCACTCGTTGCAGTATGAGCTGTAGGACTTGGCGCAAAGTTGATAAATGTATTTAAAAAAGTTTCTACTCCAAAATTGGTTAAAGCTGACCCAAAGAATACGGGTGTAAGTTCACCAGAAGCAATTTTCTCTTCTGAAAATTCATTTCCAGCTTCATTTAATAGCTCAATATCTTCTAAAGCTTGAGAATACAGACTTGACGCTTTAATAGGATGGTCTCCTTCAATCTCGCCAGCCTCATTCAATTTTATGACCTTTTGTCCATCTATACCATTAATTTCAGGACGATGTATCTCAATTGTTTTATTGTAATTATCGTAAAGTCCCAACAATCCTTTACCCATACCAATTGGCCAATTCATCGGATAAGAATCAATTTCTAGAACTTCTTCTAATTCTTCTAATAAATCTAGTGGCTCTCTTCCATCACGGTCTAATTTATTGATGAACGTAAAAATTGGAATACCTCGCATACGACAAACTTTAAATAGCTTTTTCGTTTGAGGTTCAATCCCTTTAGCGCTATCAATAACCATTACGGCACTATCAACTGCCATCAATGTACGGTAAGTATCTTCAGAGAAATCTTCATGTCCTGGTGTATCTAAAATATTGATTCTTTTATCCTTATAATCAAATTGCATAACCGAACTAGTAACAGAAATTCCACGTTGTTTCTCAATATCCATCCAATCTGATTTAGCAAATTTTCCGGATTTTTTTCCTTTTACCGTACCTGCTTGACGAATCGCTCCACCAAATAACAACAGTTGCTCAGTAATCGTCGTTTTCCCTGCATCCGGGTGGGAAATGATTGCAAAGGTCTTTCGTGACTCTACTTCTTTTTCTAAATAGTCTTCCATCATTTATCCCTCATTTAAGTCTTTTATTTACTCTATTTAACCTATTGTATCCTTAGTCAAATATGCCTTAGGTATGTCAGCATATATCATTACCTCAATTAGTATAGCATATTTATTGTTACATTTTATACTCTATTCACTATTTATTAAATCCGTAATCTCCTACATAGTCTTCAATGGACCAAATATTTATTTCATCTGTACTTGCTTTTTGTTCAGCATCAATCAGTTGATCCAAATAACTTTCATCTCCATTTTCATATCCTATACGTGCTAACCCTTCTTCAACCATTACTTCTTGCACCAGTTCTCCATCTGCATAAAGATAAGCTAATACCCTATCATAGTCATCGATTTTCTCATGAGCTGGATCATATTCTATTGATAAATTTTTCCCTTTCAAATAATTGGTAAGGAAGTCTTTTGCTTCTACACCATATGGCTGAGCAGAACCGGTTTTAGTTACACTGCTCTCTGGTGTATCAATAAGTAGCAACCTCAACCTTTTTTCATCATCATCTTCATTAAAAACAATGGTATCTCCGTCAATAGTTCGTACTAGTTCAATAGCTATTTGGTCTTTTGAAAGAATAGAAGTAGTTTCCTTATCTTGTTCTATAGTATAGAATCCAGTAAAGAAAAGGAGAAGAGTAATTAATCCGGCTATAATTTTTTTGTTCATTCTCATAGCTTGCCTCCTGATTATTTGATTAGAAAAAGAGTCTGAGAAAGATATCTCAGACCCTTTACCATATTATTATGAATCGCTTAGACAATCAAGTTTCAAGAAAACTTTTCATGGTCGGCTTTCCTTGACTTACATTGTTGCTTATTTAGCTAATTGGTCTTCTTGATCACAAGCTGCTTGAGCTAAGATGTTCAAGTAGTTCCAAGGACGGTCAAAATAAGGTTGGAAGAAGAAATCAACATAAGCTAAATCTTCAATCGTCATTTTATTTTGAATAGCCAATGAAAGTGTATTAGCAGAAGCTGTAACATCATATTTAGACATAATTTGTCCACCAACGATGCGGTTTGTTCCTACTTCATAAACTAATTTCATCATAATTTCTTCAGTTGTAGGCATAAATTCTGGACGATAGTTGTCTTTAACGAAAACTGCACGAACATCTAAACCGAAGTGTGGAGCACTATTGACGTTGACGCCAGTTGATCCAATATTGTATCCATACAAGTATAGACCTGAGGTAGATTGTGTTCCTCTGTATTTTACTTTAGGTTCAATAATATTTTTACCTACTAAAGTACCCATACGAACAGCATTTGTTGCTAAAGGAATATATGCAGATCCATTATTTGGATTGTAGTGAACTGCACAACTGTCTCCAGCTGCATAAATATCTTTATCACTTGTTCTCATGTAATCATCAACAAGAATTGCGCCATTTGGCATCATGTCAACTTTACCTTTTAGCAATTCATTATTTGGACGGAAACCAACACATAAGATAACTAAATCTGCTTCATATTCGCCTTTTGGAGTTGTTACAGATTTAACTGAACCATTTTCATCAGCATTAAATGACGTAACAGCTTGGTTCAATGCTACTTTAACGCCATGTTCTTCTATAGCGCTTTCTAGTATATCCGTAAATTCTGGATCTAAGTATTTGTTAAGAATACGATCCAATCCATCAATCAAAGTTACTTTTTTGTTTGATTGTTCAAAAGCTTCTACTAGTTCAATACCAATGTATCCACCACCAACAATGACAACATTTTTAGCAGTTTGATTTTGTTTGATTACTTCTTGAGCTTGATTATAGTTTTTACATAATAAAACATTCGTTGTATTAATACCAGGAATTGGGGGTACAATAGGCCAAGAACCAGTTGTGTTAACTAATTTATCATATGATTCTTCAAATACTTCTCCAGTAGTCATGTTTTCTACCACTACTTTTTTAGCTTCAGTGTCAATACTTGTAACATTGTGTTCCATTTTAACACTTGCACCCATTTGAGTTAATTCTTCAGGATTAGAGTAGAATAAACCAGCGGCATCTTTCACAACTCCACCAACATACATTGCGATTCCACAAGATAAGAATGAAATATTATCATTTCTTTCAAAAACAGAAACTTCCACAGATGGATTTTCTTTTAAAATTGTTTTAACAGCTGAAGTCCCAGCATGAGTACATCCAATAACGATTACTTTCATTTTTTGTATCCTCCTATAAAACTATTTATTTGTTGCGATTTGTATCGTTGGATTTGTGATACAATGTTCATACTTTCAATATGAACATTGTATCACAAATTATATAAAGAAAACAACGCTTTTATTCTCATTTTTTAAGTAGACATATGTTTTTTTCTAATCATAAACATATCTTTTAAATAGACGACGATTGTTTTAACCACTGCATATGTGGGTACTCCTAGAATCATACCAATAATTCCTGCTATATTTCCTGCAACAAGCAATAAAATGATAATAGTCAAAGGATGAATTGATAATGTTTTCCCAATCACATTAGGTGAGATAAAATTCCCATCAATTTGTTGGACTACCAAAACGACCAACGCAACCAATAGCGCTTGCGTTGGTGAAATAGTTAACGCAATGATGATTGCTGGTGCCGCACCAATATAAGGACCGATATAAGGAATAATATTGGTCACTCCTGCAATACTCCCTAATAATAAACCATAAGGCATACCTGTAATTAAATACCCCAGATACGTAAATACTGCTACAAATAAACAAACTAACGCTTGGCCACTAATATAGGAAGCAATTGTTTCATTCATTTGGCCTAACAGTTCAATCATTTGGCCACGATAGTCTTTTGGAAAGAATTTAGCAACTGACGGACGGAAATTTTTTCCGTCTTTAAACATGTAGAATAGGATGATTGGAACTGTAAATATGACAATTGTCGTATTTGCTAACGCCCCTATCAAAGAACCTACACTTGAAGTTAGTGTAGTAAATATTGTATTTGCAATATTTTCGATTGATAGATCCAATTGGCTTAAACTTCTTTCCAAATCAAAATTCTCAAACATCGGCCTTTGAAGTAATTCATTAGAGTAGTCTTCTAATGCGTTCAAAAATGACGGTATACTTGTAATCAGTTGTCCTAATTGTTCAAGCAAACTAGGAATAACTGAGATGGCTAGAAATACTAGAAACCCTAGAAATAATAAAAAAACGATTATAATACCATACTTTCGCTCGATTTTAAATTTTTCTAGTTGTCCAATCAAGGGATTCAATAAATAATATAAAAATCCAGCTATAATAATCGGTGTAAATAATGTCGAAACAAATGTGGTTAAGGGTTGAAACACGAAATCAATTTTTGTACTCATGAATATTAATGTTGCACTAACTAATAACCAAATTGTCCAAAACATTAATTTTGATTTTTTAAAATAATCCATAAAATTAGTCCTCCGATTAGTCTAGCATATTGCTTAGTAAATAATGTTCAATCAATTGCTCTGTTGCTGTTATCGATTCTTCATGGGTTCTCTCGTAAGCATGACTTGCTTCAATGCCTGCACCAATCAACGCATGACGAACGTCTGCACCAGCTGCCATCGCAGCAGATGCATCACTCCCATAAAAAGGGTAGATATCTAATTGATAAGGAATATCCTTATCTTCACAAATTTGTGTGAGTCTTTTCCTCATTCCATAATGGTAGGGACCACTACCGTCTTTCACACATATGGAAACAGAATATTCATCGGTTTGTTGGTCATCTCCCATTGCACCCATGTCAACAGCTAGATATTCTATCACTTTATCAGAAATATTAGAATTTCCACCATATCCGATTTCTTCATTAGTTGAAATATAAAAATGTGTTGTATAAGGTAGGTTGATTTTTTCATTGCTAACTTTTTTTAAAAATTGCAATAATATAGCCACGCTGACTTTGTCATCTAGGTGTCGAGATTTAATAAAGCCGTTCGTTGTAATTTCAGTTCTAGGATCAAAACTAATAAAATCTCCTACAGCTATTCCTAATGCTGTTGTTTCTTCTTTTGTATGAACTTTCTCATCAATACGGACTTCCATATTTTCTTGATTTCTTTCAGCAGTTCCTGCATCTTTGTAGACATGTACACTTGTTTGATGCATCAATATCGTACCAGATATCTTTCCTTGGTTTGTATGTATTGTACAATACTCACCTTCAATTGCGTTATAGCGAAAACCACCGATTAAATCTATTTTTAAACGTCCATCGGGTTTTATAGCTCTTACCATTGCGCCTAATGTATCGACATGTGCTGTCACGAATCGCTGTTTTTGATGATTCGTTCCCTTTACAGTAAGTATTAAACTTCCTTTATTTGTTTTTTTAGCTTCATAGCCTAACTGACTTAAATAGTTTTGGATAAAAGCAACAATTTCATACGTATTACCTGTAGGTGAAGGAATCGTTGTTAATTTTTCAACAAGTTGAATCGTTCTTTCGTTCATTATATTAGCCACCTTTCTTTTTAATTCATATTCTTTTAGTATAGTGCATTCATGATAATAAATAAAGAATCTATAATAAAAGCTACCAGATTTTTATTATAGATTCCTTTCGTAAGTTATGTTACGATTTTAATCATATAGAAAGAAGGGATATTGTGGAATTTATTTGGACAACCGATTTAAACTCTAGCTACTATAACGATGCTGTAGAAATCAGAAAAAAAGTTTTCATAGAAGAACAACACGTTCCGCTAGAATTAGAAATAGATGATTTAGAAGATCAAACGATTCATGTTATTGGTTACTTAGAAAATGAACCTGTTGCTACCGCAAGACTCTATCAAAAAAATGCGACCACATTTAAAATTCAACGTGTTGCTGTTTCTATTGATTTTCGCAAGAGAAATTTAGGCAATCACTTAATGCTTGAAATAGAACGGTATGCGAAATCTAAACACTTTAAAAAGCTACTCCTTGGTGCGCAAGACCATGCTCTAGCTTTTTATGAAAAGTTAGACTATCAAATTGAAGGTGAAGGTTTTATGGATGCGGGTATTCCACACCATATGATGATTAAAAATCTTTATTAATCTTACTATTACTATGAGAAACAAAATAAGAAAATGCTATAAGCAAACGGGATATTTTTTCCGGCTGCTTATAGCATTTTTTCTAGACAAATCAATTTTATTAGTATTTTCAATCTTTTTTATTTTTTTTGTTTAATAAATTTACTCGCTTTTGTTTCATTTTGGCAAGTCGTTTCTGTGTTTCTTCTTTTAAAGGGGCTATAGCAACAACTTGCTCACCTGCAATAGTCACCTCATAAAGTTCACCAATTTGATAGTTTTCTGGTAAATAATCTTTTGCTATATGAATGGGTAAACCCTCATCAGGAATAAATCGAGCCTGCTCGCCTTCTATTTCTTCAAGCATCATCTTCAACAAGATTATCCCCCTTCTCAGTTTTAATGCTGTAAGTTCCATCTTCATGAATAGTAGTAGTTATTGTTCCATTTTCAATTGTTCCATAAATTGGAATAGATTGTTTTTTCAGACGATCTATAGCCTCTTCACCAGGGTGTCCATAGCTATTATTTTCACCTGCAGAAAAAATAGCGAATTTCGGTTGACTAGCTTCGATCCACTCATCACTAGTACTCGTGTCTGATCCATGATGTCCCATTAAGATATAATCAGCTGTTATATCTATTCCAGATTCAACTATAGCTTTCTCGATGCTCTGAGAGGCATCTCCACTGTATAATCCACTTACTTGATTGATAGTGATTTTAGTGATGATCGAGTCATCATTTTGATCGTTTTCTGATTGTTCATTAGGGCTTAGCACTTCAATTTGAAAAGGTCCTACTTGATAATCTTCTCCATTTTTTGGTTCAGTATAGCTAGCATTGCTTTTATCTACAGCATTTAAGAGACGCTCATAAATTTTACTTGTAGCATCAGTTCCATTCATCCAAACTTCTTCGACATCATAATAGTTCATGATGAGATCCCCATAACCAATATGATCTGAGTCATTATGAGTGAAAATAAGTAAATCAATTTTTCCACCCGTTCCAACATATTGATCTAGTTGCTGTATGATTTTTTTGTCTTTATCCTCATAACGTCCGCTATCTATCAAAATAGTTGTGCCATCTTTTGCTTGAATCAGTGTTGCTGATCCTTGATTGGCATCCAAAAAACGAATCGTGGTCTCTTGATTTTTTGTTTGATCTACATCTTCTTCTGTATTGAAAAAAGTGAGCAATTCTTCTTTGAATAAACCTATTTTCTCACTTAAAGTAAGATCGGCCTGTTTATTTTCTCCTAAGAATAATCCCATTGAGAAAACCAGCAGGAGGATAATTCCTGCAGAAATCAATTTCACTCTTTTTTCTTTTTGTTTTTTGGTTACCCTTTTTTTCTTTCTTCTTGTCACAGATGTTCATCCTTTTCCAACGCGAATGGTTCTTTCATTTTTTATAAATTTTATTCCCTGTTTCACTGATAGTTTTTCTAAACTAAATAATTCATAAATAATGAGGCAATATTAAAGTAAATCAGTACACTGGTTAAATCTGTAAGAGTCGTAATAAAAGGACCACTAGCGACCGCGGGGTCAAACCCGATTCTTTCCATTAAGATTGGGATAAAACTTCCAGCGAGATTGGCAATTGTGATTGCTACAAGCATTGCTATACCTATTACTGACCCTAAAACGAAATTTTGTTGCCAAAACCCTACTGCTAAGAAAATCGTTACACCGGTAACGATACCAGTGATTAGCCCGGATGCAATTTCACTCATAATCAATTTTCCAAAGTTTTTTTTATTTTCATCATTGCCTGCTAATTTGCGAACGGCAACAGCTAGTGATTGAGTTCCAGCATTTCCTGCCGTTCCTGTAATCAACGATATAAATACAGCTAAGATACTTGCTTCGCTGATCATCTCTTCATAATTACTAATTAAAGTGGAAGTTCCAATTCCAAGAAATAATAGGATAATCAACCAAGGGAGTCTTTTTGAAGCAACAACAAATGGGTTTTCAGATCGTTCTTCTACATCGACCCCAGCTAAACCAGAGTAATCACTGGCTGCTTCGTCACTAATAACATCTATAATATCATCTACAGTAATGATTCCAATCAATCGCTCTTCATTATCTACTACCGGAATAGCTAAAAAGTCATAATCTTGCATAGTGTGCGCGACGTCTCTTTGGTCATCATTTCCATTAACAGAGACTAACCGGCGATCTCCCATGATGTCCGAAATCATTTCATCGTCTTCATTTACGAGTAAATCTCTTAATGAGATAACACCGACTAATCTTCTATTTGAGTCTACTACATATACATAATAAATCGATTCAGCTTCTGATGCTTTCTTTTTTAAAATAGCCATAGCTGATTGGATTGTTTGATTTGCAAGAATCGAAATATAGTCAGTTGTCATAATCGAACCAGCTGTATCGTCTTTATAATTCAACAATTTTTTAATGCCATCAGCATCTTCTTTTGCCATTAAACTTAGATACTTTTTGATCGTAAACGGTTCTAGTTGATTCAACATATCTACTGCGTTATCTCGGTACATTTCACTCAGCATATCTGCAGCATACTGAGGATTCATTTCTTCTAAATATTTTTCGACCGATTCTTCTTCTTCCTCAAGAATTTCAAACGTGTCTGCCATTTCATTAGGAGATAAAAAATTATAGGCTCTTAATCGTTCATTATCTGATAAAGATAGATAAACTTGACTTTGTTCATAAACGTGCAACTCTAAAAAGTTTTCTCTAAAAGCATTGATGTCTTCCATTTTTAAAAAGTTTTTCAACTGTTCTATTTGCTCTTCAAATTCTGTTTGTATTTCTTTCAAGGGCTACACCCCTTTCTAAATTCGTTTCATATGGTATTAACCTTCTACTACACTTGTTGCTGCAGCCATTGGGCTATATCAGCTGGATAATCAAGTTCAAGGTTTATTCTTTCGTTTGTAAAAGGATGAACAAAACTTAGTTCTCTACAATGCAACGCTTGTCTTACTATCCAATTGTTTTTTTCACCGCCATATAAGTCATCTCCCATTAGAGGATGCCCTATATGGGTAAAATGAACCCTAATTTGATGTGTTCTTCCAGTATGCAATTGAATATCTACTAAAGTTGCTTTTGGAAAAGATTTTTTGACCCAATATTCTGTTAAAGCTTCTTTCCCAGAGGCATGGGCCCTTCTTGTAATAATGGAATCAGTCGTTCGTGCAATAGGAGCATCAATGAATCCATGCTCACTTTTAACAAGTCGACCTGTAATCAATGCAGTGTATTTTTTCTGAATTTCTTTTGCTCTTAACTTCACATCCATCAATGCGTGCGCGTACCCATGTTTAGCAAACAACATTAATCCAGTAGTATCGCGATCAAGTCGAGTCACAATATGAATAACTTGATCAACATAGCCTTGACGAACATAGTACCCCTTGACTCGATTAGCCATACTGCTTTCAGGGTGGACTTGCGAAGGTACCGAAGCAACTCCATAAGGCTTATTTACAACTAAATAATGTTGATCTTCGTACACGATATCAATTGGGATATCGATAGGGACAGTTGTCTCATGGGGAGATTCGTCAGGAATCGTAATTTGTACGTTATCATTTTTTTCCAAAAGATACCGTACGGTTACTTCAGTTTCATTGACTTCAATTTTCCCACCCTGAAACTTTATTTTTGCTAGTAAACTACGTGAGATGCCTTTTGTTTTTAAAAAAGATTTCACTTGTAGACTAGTTGGCAAATCATAGGCCCAACTAAATTTCATATTTTTTTTTCGCTCCAATAAAAGCATCTTCAACTCGACTCCAGAAATGCGTATGTCTGTAACGAGCAAAGTGAATGCGTTCTTTCGCAATGCTGTAATTTAATTCTGTAATATTTTTTTCAGAAGATGTCAACTGGTCAATGGTTAAAACAAAACCTTCTGTTGTAACCGGTTTGATCCTGATCCATTCATCTCGTGCAACAATCAGTGGTGAACCTAAAATACGGAATACCCGATTATTAATTGGTGCGATTTCAGTCAACTGTAAAGCTTCAAGTCTAGGATGAATAACGGCTCCCCCTACAGACTTATTGTAACCAGTAGAACCAGTAGGTGTCGAAATACACATTCCGTCCCCTCTAAACCGTTCAAACAATTCATCCTTTATAAAGACATCACATACCATTGTTCCATCTATACGCTTCATTGTTGATTCATTTAATGATAAGAAATGAGAAGATTCCTTTTGTCCTTGATAAGTTACTTTGACATCAAGTAATGGGTAGCTAACACTTTCACCCTCATCTTTAAGTAAACTTGAGACTAAATCTTCTAACTCGTAATCTCGCCAGTCTGTATAGAAACCCAGATGTCCCGTATGAACTCCTACAAATCGAACTTGATCTAGCATATGGGCATATCGGTGGAAAGCGGACAACAATGTCCCGTCCCCACCTATCGTTACAACGACATCTGGATTTTTATTGTCTAATTGAAGACGATTTTTTAAGCAGAGTATTCGAAATTGTTCGGCTAATTTTAAAGACTGTTCTACATTATTATTAACTACCGCTATTTTCAAAGTTATCCCCCCTTTTATTTGACTATTATATTACAATAGCCCCAAACAATAAACGTCAAAAAATTAGTGTTTTTTTGACGTTTCATTGATAGTCGTTCTTTTACTATGAGAAAACAACTGTTGGGCTTCTTGTATCTCTTCTCTAATTTGAGACATTTCTTCGTCTAGTTGAAAAGCAGCTTCTGCAGCTCTTTTCAAACGAACATTAATGGCGTCTGGAAACTCACCTTGGTATTTATAATTCAAAGAATGTTCAATCGTAGCCCAAAAATTCATTGCCAATGTACGCACCTGTATCTCAACCAGTATTCTTTTTTCACCATTGATCAATTGCACTGGGTATTCAAATACAACATGGTACGAGCGGTAACCACTTTCCTTCTTGTTCGTTATATAATCTCGTTCTTCAATTATTTTTATATCATTTCGATTTCTTAAAAGTCTAACCACTTCATGAATATCCTCCACAAACTGACACATGATTCTTAATCCAGCTATATCTTGCATCTCAGTATCTAATTTATCGAAAGGAATATTTCTTAAAGCCGCTTTTCCAATAATGCTATTTACTGGTTTTACTCTTCCAGTAACAAACTCAATTGGAATATGCCGGTTTCCTTTACTAAATTCCTTACGAATTCCTTTTAATTTTATTTTTAATTCTTCAACAGCCTGATTGTAAGGTATTAAAAAATCTTCCCACTTTTGATCTTGATCCATCATTATATACCCTCTTTTAGGAATCTATGATTTCGCACTTTTTCAAAGTACAATATGGCTTTATTTTAACATATTTAACTAGAAAGATGAAATATACTAAAATAGGAATAAAATGGTATGATGATTAAATAGTTCATTACTAACAACATAAAGATATATTACGATAAGTAATTTAATTTAGAAAAGAGTGGAATAAATGACTCAACATGTAGAAATTGAATTTAAAAATAGTCTAACAAAAATTGAATATACAAAACTGTTAAGCCGTTTAAACTTAGCTGAAGATACGTTTTACATTCAAGAGAATTATTACTTCGATACAAAAGATTGGAAACTAAAGAATTTACATTCTGCTTTACGTATTCGCTTCTTTTCAGATTCTGCTGAACTAACATTAAAAACTCCTCTTGAAAAAAATCTTTTAGAAACAACTGATGACTTATCATTAAAACAGGGAAGATTTTTTTTAGATACTCAGACCATTAAATCAAATGGGCGTGTAGCTAAACAATTAGCAGACTTAAAGATCAATCTAGAAGATCTCTTTTTATTTGGCTCATTAGTAACCAAGCGTCATGAGAAAAAAGTTGGTCAAGGCCTAATTGTACTAGACGAAAGTACGTATGGTAATAATAAAGATTATGAGTTAGAAATAGAAACAACTTCTCGTGAAAAAGGAGAAGTTTTTTTCAACGAGTTCCTTCAATTCCATTCAATTAAAAAACGACCAACTAAAAATAAAATCAGTCGCATGATGGAGTCAAGTTGATCTTTTATCATTAGTATTAAAGGATAAAAATAAAATGTGGCGACTTTGTTACAAATTATACAAAATTTAGTTCAAAAATAAGACCCTTTATTATATTTTTTTAACTATTTTTGATAAAGTATACTTGTTAACAAAACACTAGAGCATATATAGATTTAAAAATACTAATACTAAGGTGAAGATAAATGGGCACAACTACACATCCTAAAAATGAATCAATTCATAATGAAGTAATTGAAATTTATTTGTTTATTAATCCAATTGACTCTACTTGTTTCCAAGCCGAAAAAGAGGTCTTACGTTTCATTGAAAAATCTTCTAATAGAATTCACGTGAATTTTATTCCGGTTCATAATTTAAGTACGGTGACTCAATATCTTTCTACAAATAACTTGCCAAAAAGTGATTTAAAGTTACGCAATGCTATCCATTCAGTATCATACGATATTTGTCTTTACTACACTGCTGCGACTATGCAAGGTAAGAAAAAAGGTCGCAACTTCTTACTTGAATTGCAATATGAACTGATTGAAGAAAAAAAAGTGTTCTCAGAAGATCTTATTCTTGAATCTGCCAAGAAAGCTAAATTAGATATCCCAATGTTTCTCGAAGATAAGGAATTAGACTTTACAATTGCTTCTTTTGAAGCTGATCAAAAGATAGCTTGCGGTGTGAATGCTTTTAAAACGCCTTCTTGTTTATTTTTTGGTGATCGTCATAAAGAGCATGGATTGCTGATTGAAGAAGGTATTACAGTCGAACTACTACAAGCACTGCATAACCCTAATCCAATGGTCATTGAAGCAAGAAATCAAATAATTTCTAAAAACGGGATTCGGTCAATTAATAAGACTTCATTACAAGTGCTTTAAAATTTGATTTTAACTTTCATAATAACAAAAAAAGCTAAGCTATTGATGTGAGATATGTGATGCCGCTCAAAAAATCAGACTAACCATCTAACTTTTTAGGAACGGTTCAACGTAACATCTAGCTTAGCTTTTTTTAGTTGAATACGATTAATTTTTTAATGATTCAATCAATTCTTCTAATTCATTTAATCTATTTTCAAATACTTTCATAGCATCCTCTATATAAACTTTATCGGTCATGTCTACCCCGGCTTTTTTCATTACTTCAATAGGATAATCACTATTCCCAGATTTTAAATACGTTAAGTAGCTGTCTAAAGCTCCATCTTCACCTTTACTAATTTTAGCAGCTAAAGCTGTGGCAGCCGAAAAACCTGTTGAATATTGATAAACATAATAATTGTAATAAAAATGTGGTATTCTAGTCCATTCTATAGCAATTTCAGGATCTTTTTCAACATTTGGCCCATAGTAACGTGCATTCAGTTCCCCATAATAATTTGATAAAAAGTCACTTGTCAAAGGTGTCCCTTTTGCTGCTTCTTCATGGATAAAATGTTCAAATTCAGCAAATTGAGTCTGCCTAAACATAGTTCCTTTAAACCCATCCAGATAATGATTCAAAATATATGCTCGGACTTTTGGATCTTTTTGTGTTTCTAATAAATAATCCGTTAAAATATTTTCATTTGTGGTAGAAGCTATTTCTGCTACAAAGATAGAATAGTCTCCATACACATACGGCTGATTCGTTCTTGTATAATAGCTGTGGGCACTGTGTCCTAATTCGTGAACAAGCGTATACAAATGGTTTAGTGAATCATGCCAATTTAACAAGACGTAAGGATTCGTTTCATATGCTCCTGAAGAGTAAGCACCACTTCTCTTGCCTTCATTTTCTATAACATCGATCCATCGATTATTAAAAGCCTTTTTCAAAACAGACAAGTACTCTTCACCAAGTGGTTGTAAAGCTTTTAAAGTCTCCGCCTCAGCTTCTTCATAAGTATATTTAATACCAGCTTCTCCGCTAATAGGGGTGTACATATCATACATATGAAGCTCTTCTAAATTTAACAGTTCTTTTCTTAAAGCAACATAGCGATGCAACAATGGCAAGTGATCATGAACGACATCTAGCAATGTATCGTAAACAGCTTCTGGGATATGATTACTGCTAAGAGCTTTTTCACGTGCTGATTGATAGTGGTGCACTTTTGCGTTGTAATTATGGTATTTAACATGTGAAGATAGTGTACTTGAAAAAGTATTTTGCAATCCTTCATATACTTTATAAAGATTTTTAAAAGCTGATTTGCGAACTGTTCGATGAGTACTTTCCATTAATTGTCCATAAACCCCATGAGACAATTGAATGTCATTTCCATTTTCATCTTTAATTGTTGGAAATGTGATATCTGCATTATTTAATATGTTAAACGTTCGACTTGAAGCATTAAAAATTTCTCCTGCTCCTGCTAACAAAGCTTCTTCGTTAGCACTTAGAACGTGCTCCCTAGCTGCTGTTAATCGTTCAATAAAGTGTTTATAGATGGTTAACTCTTCATTTTCATTAAAATAGTGATTCAATTTTTCTTCTGGCAATTCTAACACTTCAGGCTCGAACCATGAGATAGCCTCATTAGCCTGTGTAGCTAATTTAGTAGCTTGTTCATACATCCCTTGATAAATTGAGTTTGTCGTATCTTGATCATTTTTTAATTGAGCATATACATATAACGTTTCCAGTTGATTGGATAAATCTAAAATAGTTTGAATAGCTTTCAAAAAACTTTTTGATCCATTAGTTAGTGTACCCTTATAAGTCACAACCGACTTTATTTTATTCTCTAATTCTTTGTAAGATTGTTTAAAATCATCGTCGGATTTAAAGATGACTCCTAAATCCCAAGTCCATTCACTAGGTACTTTATCTCTTTTTGGTAATTTTTTTGGTTCACTCATTAAAAAACCTCCTTGAAATTTTATTATATTTAATCTTACCACAAATTATTTTTAAATAAAGAAAATTTCATGAAGTTGATTTACTCAAGATTTAAACCATAAGCGAATGTTCTAGTAATAAAAAATTAGATATCTTTTCTTTCTCATCTTTATAGCGTTGAGGTTCTTTTTGAATGATCCAATCCGAATTAGAAATAGCTAATAATAGGCCTCTTTGTATCAAAATAGCTATGAAATAATCAGCACACTTTTTTTTGCTTTCAATTGATATAAGGGGCATAACATAAAAAATAAGTTCATTATTATTTATCATTTGAGAAATTTTTTGATGCATCTCCTTCTTAGAAATAACTCCGTTGGAACTTTTCCCCATTATCCACTCCAATAATAGATACTTCCAAAAATAAGACAAAGATTTAATGAATAATTGATTTTTCACAGGCAAATAAACTTCAACCGGCAAAGAAACTAAAGAATCTCCTTTCTTATAAATATATTTTTGAAACGATACGATTTCCGGAACTTGATAATTTCTCCCTCTATTTAAAAAATAGTGACTTTGAACCAACTGCCTTTTTGATTTATTTTGCTTTTTTTTCGAAAGAAGTAATAACTGTTCACTGATGTACTTTAAACTAGTCTCCACTTTATTTAGGTCAAATTGGGTAGAATAAGCATTCATATAAGCTGAATTTTCTTGTTGATTAATTAGATAATGAACAGTTAGCATATCATCAGCAACATGTAATTCTAAAAAATAACAACCTATTGCCTCGTTCTCATTAACAAATAACCTTTGAAAGCTAGTTAACTTATTTTTGAAATGGTATTTTTCCCCTAAAATCCAGTAAACTTTGTAACCATTTTGAGTATACCCGAACGTTCGTTCAATCATTCTTTGAGTAGAGAGAGCACTGCATTGAAATTCAATAGCAATTGGAGTTTTTTCATCTAGCCAAATCAATAAATCAGGTCGTTGTTTTAAATTTGGCAGATAAGCTTCCAATTGACAGGGGATTTCTTGTTGTTTGAACCACTGGTAAAGCATACCTTTACCTAAAATATGTTCTTCGGTTTCACTTTCTGAAAAAACGTTGCAATTTTTTTTTTGAAAATGTGTGAAATGAGCCTGTTTAATTAACCCCTTCTTTAGAAAAACCGGTTCTTTACAACTTGGACAATAATAGTCATGTTTTTGACTCTTGCTTTTTTGCTCATTCATCGCATTAAGATAATGGTTTTTATTATTCACCGCCACTAACATCTTTATAATCTCCCCTCATATACTTCACACTTCAAGTATCCGCAAAGAAGGCGAGATCACTATTTTTAGACAAAAAAATCAAAGAAAGAAAATCTTTCTTTGATTTTATAATCAATTCTATTTAGCTTATTTAAAATAGTGACGAGTCAATTCAAGAGCTCTCTTCTCCATAATTACTTTGCCGTGTTCTTCTAAAATCCCTTGAGTTACTGGTGTTTTATCAGCGAATTCTAGTGCGAGTGCAATTTCTTCATCAGCACTTCTTTCGGTCATTTCATTAATAAAAAAGACTAAATTTAAATAATATCTTTCTTTATAAAGAAACAATCTAGACAAAGCGTTATCCAAATGCATCATTTTTGATAATTCAATCATATTTTCAAATTGATTAAATCTTAAAACAATTCCTTCTGTTTCATCTTTCGAATGTTCATTATCATTCTCAAGTTCATTCTCAGCTTCAGATTTATTTAAATTTTGCACCATCTGTTTTTTTATATATTGAGAGAATTCATCTGAATTAAGATTTTCAGATGCTGAAGAAAAATCTAATTGATCATTTATCGGACCACCTTTGCTGATAAACAGCTCTAGCCCATTTCCATTTGGTAACACTTGAAATGTGATGGCATCAGATTCATGGAATTGTTCGTCTACGTCTACTTCTTCTAAAATACTATAAAAAAAGTTTTCAATTTGTTTATGATTTCCTAAAAGATCTAGAAAAGTTACGCCTCTTTCTTCTAAATCAGCATTCTCAATCAATACTCGAATGGTGTTTTCGTTAATATGTTCCATTTCCATAGTCCTACACCTCATTTCTTTTCTTCACAGTTAAAAGCGGCTCAACATATGAATAATCTATATAACCATTCTAAAGGAAATAAATTAAATGTAAAGTTAAAAGTGCCAAAAAAAACTACAACATCTTAAGATGCGCAGTTTCGATTTATTTGTTAATAGCCGACAATAAGTTGAGCTTGTTTCAATTCAAGAGCTCGTACTTCGCGAGGTAAAAAGCGACGTATTTCATCTTCATTATAGCCAACTTGTAGTCTTTTTTCATCTACCATAATTGGCCGGCGTAAAAGGCCCGGATTATCTTGAATCAAATCAAACATTTTGTTTAAAGGTAACTCATCTAATTCAACATTCAATTCTTGAAATACTTTAGAACGTGTCGAAATGATTTCTTCTGTACCATCTTCTGTCATTCTTAAAATCGATTTAATTTCACCAATTGTTAGCGGTTCTGAAAAAATGTTTCTTTCATTATAAGTAATATCATTTTCTTCTAACCAGGCCTTAGCTTTGCGACAAGATGTACAGCTAGGCGATGTATATAAAGTTACCATATGTTATTCTCTCCTTTTTTAATCAGATGGATCGTTCAAAAAAATTGAGGATTGTTATGAACCTATGAAATACCTTATGAATTTATTATAAAACATCCATTTTAAAAATACTACCCTTTTTGTCATCTTTTTGTCACTTCTTATTAATTTCTTTATAATAAATACTTTTATTTTGTACTTTTCTAGTTAGAAGTCATATTCCACAACGGTTTACTCTAGATGATTATATCAATACTTAATATAATTAAAAATTCATTACAAATAATACTTTGTTTGAAAATAAACTTTTTGTTTTTTTATTAACAAAAAAGCTATAAATCAGACTTAATGTCTAATTTATAGCTTTTTCAACTTATTTTTTATAGCTAGCTTTTTTTTCTTTTAAAGCTACAATATCAGATTCTCTGCAATAAACATAGTGTCCAGGCGAAATTTCACGTAATTCTTCAGGTTCTCCATTTGATTCACGAGGAATATATGGAGTACGCACACGATTACGCTCGTATTCAGGATCTGGTAAGGGCACAGCAGACAATAAGCTTTCAGTGTAAGGATGTAAGGGTGTATTATAAACTTCTTCAGCAGGTGCTAATTCAAGTAATTTCCCAGTATTCATTACACCAATACGGTCACTAATATATTTAACCATTGATAAATCATGTGCAATAAATAAAAATGTTAATTTTTGCGTTTTTTGCAATTCCATCAACAAGTTTACAACCTGTGCTTGAATAGAAACATCCAATGCAGAAATTGGTTCATCAGCAATAATAAACTTGGGTTTAACTGCTAAAGCCCTAGCGATTCCAATACGTTGTCTCTGTCCACCTGAAAATTCATGTGGGTATCGTGAAGCATGATCTGGATTTAGTCCTACAGTTTTTAACAAATCATCTACTTGTTGGTTTCTATCTTCAGTAGAACTGGCTAATTTATGAATATCGATACCTTCAGCAATAATATCACGGACTTTCATTTTCGGATTTAAAGATGCATATGGATCTTGAAAAATCATTTGCATATCTCTTCTAAATTTCAACATATCTTTTTTTCCAGATATATCATGAACTTTTGTACCCTCAAAATCAACTTCACCAGCTGTTGGATTGTATAATCGAATAATTGAACGACCAGTTGTTGATTTACCTGAACCAGATTCACCAACAAGTCCAAAGGTTTCACCTTTATAAATATCAAAAGTGATATCATCTACTGCACGAACTTCATTCTTTGTGCCTTCATTGAAATACTGTTTTAAACCTTTAACTTCTAAGATTTTTTCTTTATTTTCCATTTAATTTTGCCCTCCTTTAACTTGAGTCTTAGTACTCTTTAAAGATTCATGAAGTGGGGCAAATCTTTCTTCAAAAATTTTATGACGTGCTTTAATTTCTGGTGGCGGTTCAACTGCTGGAGCATCAGGATGCAACAACCATGTTAACGCAGAATGTGTTTCAGAAATTTTAAAGAAAGGTGGCTCTAATTCAGTATCAATTTTCATTGCAAATGCATTACGTGGAGCAAATGCATCACCTTTTGGAGGATCCAATAAATCTGGAGGTGTTCCAGGAATGGCATACAATGTTTCTGTGATTTCTAAAGTTGGCATAGAACTAATCAATCCCCATGTATACGGGTGTTGTGGATTATAAAAAATTTCATCGACCGTTCCAATTTCAACAATCTTACCAGCATACATTACTGCAACACGATCTGCAACATTTGCTACTACACCTAAATCATGTGTAATAAAGATAATTGAAGTTGCAATTTTTTGCTGCAATTCTTTCATTAGATCTAAAATTTGTGCTTGAATAGTTACGTCTAATGCTGTTGTTGGTTCATCAGCAATTAAGACTTCCGGATTACAAGCAAGGGCAATCGCAATAACAATACGCTGTCTTTGTCCACCAGAAAATTGATGTGGGTATTGTTTCATACGTCTCTCTGAATCGGGTAAACCTACTAAATTCAATAATTCTAGTGCTCTTTTTCTAGCATCTTCTTTATTTAGTTTTTGATGCAATCGAATTGGTTCAGAAATTTGTTTACCAATCGTCATTGTTGGATTAAGCGAAGTCATTGGATCTTGAAAAATCATTGCAATTTCTTTGCCACGAATACCTTGCATTTCTTTTTCAGATTTCTTAATAAGATCTTCACCATTGAATAAAATTTCGCCACTTTCGATATTGGCATTTTGTGACAACAATCGCATAATGCTACGAGTTGTAACTGATTTTCCAGAACCGGATTCGCCTACGATTGCTAACGTTTCGCCTTTTTTTAAATCAAAACTGACACCGCGGATAGCTTTTACTTTACCAGCATAGGTGTCGAACGTAATCTCTAAATCTTTAACTTCTAATACATTACTCATTCGTTTCACCTCACTAATCCTTCATTTTTGGATCAAATGCATCACGCAAACCATCAGCTAATAAGTTAAATGAAATCATTAAGATACAAATAACTGCAGCTGGATACCACATTAAGTGGGGTAAGAAGCGGAATGTTTTGTATCCATCATTAATCAATGTTCCTAATGAAGCCGTTGGTGCTGGAATTCCTATACCAATAAAACTCAAGAATGCCTCGAAGAAAATAGCTGACGGAATTGAGAACATAGTTTGAATAATAATGATACCGGATAAATTTGGAATGATGTGTTTAAATGCTATTTTAACTGATGATTCACCTAGTGTACGAGCAGCTAAAATATATTCTTGATTTTTTAATTTTAAGGTTTGAGCCCTGACTACCCTGGCCATTGAAATCCATCCAGTAATAGCTAAAGCAATAATAATTGATGTAATACCTGGCTGTAACACTAATAGCATTAAAATAACTACAACTAAGTTTGGAACACCAGATAAAATTTCCAAGACACGTTGCATAAAGTTATCTACTCTTCCACCAAGCCAACCTGAAACTAAACCATAGGTCACTCCTATAGTTAAATCGAAAAAGGCTGCTACAAAAGCAATAATTAAAGATACTCTTGTACCATAAAGAATGCGTGAAAGTAAGTCACGACCTAAGCTGTCTGTACCTAAGATATAGTACTGATCCTCAGGAACACTCTTCTCAGCATATTTGTCTATACGAGTTTCTCCAACTTTTTGAGTCCCATTTAAACCATCAATACCAATTCCTGGAATTTTTGGAGGCAAACTTGCAAACTCTACTGTTTGAATATTTGGATCATGAGGTGCTACGATTGGTGCGGCAATTGTAAGAAGAATCATAATTATTAGAACAACCAGACTAACAACTGCTGCTTTATTTTTTTTCAATCTTCTCCATGAGTCTTCAATAAAACTTAATGAAGGTGCTGAAATTTTTTCATTATCACCGACACTTGACCCAGTAGCTGGGGCAAACATGTCTGGGGACAAATTCTTAAATTCATCTGCAACAGGAACATTCTCTTGTTTATTCATTATTTGTCCCCTCCTTCTGTAGAAACACGAATACGTGGATCAATTACTCCGTATAAAATATCAACAACTAAAATAATAAATACAAGCATAGCAGAGTAAAGAATAGTTACACCCATGATTGTTGGGTAATCATTTGTCATGATTGATTTTACGAATTGTTCACCTATACCAGGAATGGCATAGATATTTTCTACAACCATTGAACCAGTCATTAAACCAACGGCCATAGGTCCTATGATTGTCACTAATGGAATTAAAGCATTACGGACACCATGTTTAAATGCTACTGTCCATCTGCTCAACCCTTTAGCTCTTGCCAATTCAACGTAATCGCTGCCTAAAACTTCTACCATTTCTGTTCTAATAAATCGAGCTGAATCTGCTAAAGGAGATATAGCTAATGCCAATGTAGGAAGAACAGATGAGCTAAATCCTCCATCCCATAAAGCGATTGGGAACCATTGCAGATATACACCAAATATTAGCTGTAGCAGAACAGCGATAACAAAGTTAGGAATAGATCTTCCTAAAATTGCTGAAAAAGTTGCAAGCGTGTCGATCCATGTATTTTGATACATTGCCGCTATTACGCCTAACACAATACCCAATATTGTCCCTAACGCAACCGCTTGAATACCCAGTTGCAAGGAAGGCCCTATACGCGTAGATAAAAGCTTTGTTACAGGAGTATTGCTAAATTGGAATGATGTTCCTAAATCTCCTTGAAGTAATCCACCAATATAAACTAGATACTGAACCGGCACCGGTTCATTCAATCCATATTGTTCGTTCATAATAAAGATTTGTTCTTCTGAAAGTTTATCCTGGTTACTATATGGAGTACCCGGTAAAAGCTTCATTAAGAAAAAAGTAATCGATGCAATTAAAAATAATGTCAACAACATGTATAGTACACGTTTCCCTAAAAATTTAGCATAGCTTTTCATCGATTATAGCACCTCCAACAATTTTAATTTTTAATTCCCTTACAAAAAAGAATATACTATTTAGAATAGCTTGTCAAAACCAATATTGCAAAACTTTTTTGATTTTTTTTTGATTTTTTCGTCTATAGATTAAAATTAGATGAAAATTTAAGTGTAATTCACCAAGATCAATTGCTTATCTCTTTTAAAATATTCATATATTTTTAATATTATTCCTATATAATATATTCTAGTACCATTGTTTGTATATTATAAGGAGGAAAATTAGTGAAACGAAAAATAACACCTATCCACATCTTTTTGGTGTCGCTCCTTTTATGCTTATTAATTGAATTAATTGTTTATAAAGAGCTCTCATTCTATCAAACGACAAATCTTACATTTTATGGAGCTTCCTTATTTCTCATTATTGGTCTCTTTGGTGCATCCTTTTCATCAGGTTTTTTTGATTTCTTTAACTACAGTATGAGAAAAACAGCTTTTAATATTCGTAAAGGTAGACATTCTGAAGAAGAATTCTCTATTAAACCTCTCTCAAAAGTAATTGGTAAGGGTTATTACTTCTTTTTAAAAGTAGGTTCAGCATTATTAACTATTAGCTTGCTTACATTACTAGCTTATTATCTTATTGAAAGATAATTTTTAGTACTCATTGTCAACAAACGCTTTAATCAATTTAAATATATCGTTATACTAGTATTAATGTACTTAGAAATAAGGGGTGGATAAAATGGAAACAATTTTTTCAGGTATTCAACCTAGTGGAACTCCTACTATTGGAAATTACATTGGGGCAATGAAACAATTTATACAGTTACAGGAAAGATACAGGTGTTATTTTTGTATCGTTGATGAACATGCCATTACCGTGCAACAAGAACCGTTAAAACTTAGACAGCAAACGAAAAGTCTTGCTGCATTATACTTAGCTATTGGATTGGATCCAGCAAAAGCCACAATCTTTATTCAATCTGAAGTTTCTGCTCACGCTGAAGCTGCTTGGATCGTTCAATGCAATACCAATATAGGTGAATTAGAGCGAATGACGCAGTTTAAAGATAAATCTGCAAAAAATAATCGTTCTGGAGTATCGGTTGGATTATTAACTTATCCTCCTTTAATGGTTGCAGATATTATTCTGTACCAATCTAATTTAGTTCCTGTTGGAGATGATCAAAAACAACACTTGGAACTGACACGCGATTTTGTTAGTCGTTTTAACAATAAATACGGTAATGGTAATCAATTACTTACTATGCCAGAAGTAGAAATACCAAAATCCGGCGGTCGTATCATGAGTTTACAAGATCCCTTAAAGAAAATGAGTAAATCTGATGAGAATAAAAAAAGTTTTGTTTCAATATTAGATGAGCCCTCAATCATTCGTAAAAAAATTAAAAGTGCTGTGACAGATTCTAGCGGAGTTATTGAATATGATCCAAAAAATAAACCTGGTATTTCTAATTTGCTAACAATTTATGCTTCATTTACTGATTTTAGCATTGCTGAATTGGTAGCTCGCTATCAAAATAGTGGCTATGGCCAATTCAAGGAAGATCTAGGCGAAGCTATTGTTGCTGTGCTGGAACCTATTCAGATCAGACACAATGAATTAATCAACTCAGATGAATTAAACTTAATTTTAGATGAAGGTGCCATTAAAGCTCAAACTGTAGCAAATAAAACACTTTTAAAAATGAAAAATGCTATTGGTTTAGGACGAAAAATTAGATAAAAAGAAGCTGAAGCAGTCAGAATTCATCTGACTGCTTCAGCTTCTTTTTATTCAACTGATATTGCTGCCTTTTCAAAAGAAATTTCTTCTGGAATAAACGAGTTTGATTTTATGGAAATATAGTTTTGAACAAAAGATGGCACCTTTATTTTTAGTATATTAAATGCAGTAGTTCTTCTTTGGTGATATTTCCGAAATATTTTTTAATATTGATATCATTTAAAGCTTCATTTATAGATAGAGAATCATACTTAATACCGGCTAATTTTTCTTCGACATCTGCGATATCTCCTAATCCAAAAAAATCTCCAAAAATACGAATATCTTGGATAAAACCTTTATCGACATCCATTTTAAATTCAACCGAACCAATTGAAAAACGATGACGACGAACCAATTCAAATTTTGGTGATTTCCCGTAATTCCAATCCCAATTACTAAAATATTTTTTAGAAAGTTCTTCTATTTGCTTCCAATCATGATCTGTCAGTTTGTACTCTTTAACGTCTTCAGCTTTAGTTACATCAAATATATTTAATAATAACCGATCTCTAAATTCCTTAGTATTTAAGAATTGATAATCATCAGATAAATAAGGCTTGATATTTGTTACACGGCTTCTTATTGATTTGATTCCTTTTGATTCAATTTTATCTTTCCTGACTTTGAGTGCATTTACGACTTCTTCGATGTCACTATCAAACATGATTGTACCGTGTGCTGTCATTCGGCCATTTTTTGAGTACATTGCATTACCAGAGAATTTTTGCCCGTTAATCAGCAAGTCGTTTCTGCCTTCAAGCTTAGCACCTTCGACACCCATTTTGTGTAATGAATCTATAATTGGCTCTGTAAATTTACCAAAATCTCGGAATGAATTTCCATCATCTTGGGTAATAAAACAAAAACAAAAGACTCCAAAATCATGATAGACAGCTCCACCACCTGAAAAGCGACGAACGATGTGAATATTTTTTTTCTCTACATATTCTGTATTGATTTCTTCAATCGTATTTTGATTTCTTCCAATTATGATAGACGGCTCGTTGATATAAAAAAGCAATATTGGTTCATCTAAAATGACATTATTTAATAGGTGGTACTCAATTGCTAAATTAATTGCGGGATCCGTTATTTCTTTACCATCGCGAGCATTTTTTACATAATACATTAGTTGTTTCCCCGTTTCTAGCTGTTACATTTTTACAGCCCTCGTTAAATTTCGATTATTAAATCTTTTTCAGCCAATATAATTTCCGTTGTGGGTGTTTCATTAATAGCTTGGGCTTTTAATAGCTCTAGGTCTCCAACTTGAGGTAGATGTGTTAGAATAACTTTTTTTACATCCGCTTCTTTTGCAATCTTACCTACTTCAGAAGCTGTCATATGAACACGATGATTCTCCATTCCATTAAAGAGATTTGTATCAGCCAATAATACATCCGCATCTTTACTAAAGGGGATAAAATCGGGTAAATAACCTGAATCTGCTGTATAGATTAGTATTTTACCTGTTTTCGTTTCAGTAATTCTCATAGCATAACATTCCACTGGATGCAGAGTTTTCATAAATTGTATTTCGAATGGACCAATATATGTTTTTTCCTGTTCGTGATAAGCTATACCTTCACTTACAATGTCCATAGTTAATCTTTTAAAATTTTCATTATCTCCTTGGTGCCCGTAAATAGGAAGCATAGGAGCTCTTTCAAGGTTGTTTTTCATTCTTTTTAATTGACGTGTGAATTGTAAAACACCTAAATCAGCTATATGATCATAATGATAATGAGATAAAATAACTCCATCAAGTAATAAAGGATCTACATGATTTTCTAGAGCAATCAATGAAGCACTTCCTACATCGATCAATAAATGATAATCTTCCGTTTCTAATAAATAAGAACTTGTACCTGAATTTTTTGTTGGGTACCCGCCCCAAAAACCTAATATAGTTAATTTCATTTTCTTTCCTCTCTTCTATTTTTTTTATCTCTTCTATATATTACCTTACACCAAGAAAACAAAGTTTAAAATAAAAAAGACCTTTTTAATACTAAAAAGTGTCTTTTCATTTTTTTATAAGCTATTCTATTTACTATAAATACAATTTTGTTCTTTTACATATTCAACTATTTTTTTACTTGTTTTATTAGCTTGACTAATACATTGATTGATTCCAAAACCTTCTAGACCAATTCCAGAAATATATATGCCTGGATATTCATGTGTCAATAATTCAATCATTTCTTTCGTTTTTTCTTCTTGTGTCACAGTGTACTGAGGTATAGCATCGGGCCAACGTTTTACAATGCGATTTATAGGTTTTTCTGTAATTCCAAGTATCATTTCTAAGTCTTTTAGTATGGACTCTTCTATTTCTTTATTACTCAAAGAAACTAGGATATCTTCTCCTTTTCGACCAAAACTCACCCCAATAAACACATCTTCTTCATCTTTAAGAAATGACCACTTTTTATTTAAAAAAACAATTGACGTTACAAAAGAATCACTTCGTCTAGGAGTAACTACGCCAAAACCTTTGGGCTCATTTTTTATAGCTTTTTTTTTAAACTTAAACAAGATATATCCGATAGATGCAGTTTCTACTTGATCAAAGATTTGCCCAAATGTCTCATTTTTTATTAATCTTGAATATTCAGTTACTGGTGTCGCGATACAAATTGCGCCAACACGCACTTGTTCTGTTTGATTGACATCTATAACATAAGTACCTTCAATACCCTGGTTAATTTCAAAAACTTTTTTACTTGTTTGAATATTTGGTTTTAAAATTTCAGTTAGTTTATCCGTTAAAGTGGCTAACCCTTTTTGAAAAGTAACATAATTACCAGAACCATCTAATAGTTCAGGATGAGATTTGAGTCCTTTTGAAAGTCTTCCATACTTTTGCTCTAAAGAATAAATAACTTCTTTAGAAGATTTGATTCCCATTTCATCTAAATCACTAGCATAAATTTTGGAAAAAAAAGGTTCAACAATATGCTCGACTAGCTCTTCTCCAAATCTTTTTTTTAAGTATACGCTCATCTCAACATCTTTTTCTAATGGTTTGATGGGGAATAGAGTATCTTTAAAGCTAGCTATCTTACCATGAAAAGTTAATAAATTATTCTTCCAAATATCCATTTTCCTTACTGGAATTCCTTTGTAAGTTGGATAATCAAGACTATATAATTTATTATAAAAAAAGATATCTGGTTTATTTCCTTCGCTATAAATTAATTGATCCATTAGACCCAATTCTTTCATAAGATCCATTGCTTCTGGATAACGGATATCAATAGATTCAGCTCCTAAATCAAAGTAATTATCTCCCGACTTAATTGTATAGATTTTACCGCCCAACTTTATAGAAGACTCTAGCAAAATAAGTTCAAAAGGTAGCTTTTCTTCTATGATTTGCTGTTTGATTCGATAAGCTGTAACTAATCCTGTTATTCCTCCACCTATTACTGCAATTCTTTTTTTAGCCCTCTTCATCTATTCCCCCCTTTCTTATTGAATCAATTATATTTATTTTACTTGGTATTTCAATAAAAAGAAATGTTATTTTAATTTATATATAAAAAGATTAGAAAATGCATTGGTTTTCATAAAGAAAACTTGTTATAAAAAATAAGCTGAGTTGTATAAATTTTCTTTATACAACTCAGCTTATCTCTATTTTTAATTTCTTAACTATTGTACTTAATTTTCTCAACTGCTGTAGTATCTAATCGTTTAATAACTTCTGTAACTAATTTCACCGTATTTAAGTAGTCATCTTCATGAATAACTGAAGTATGAGAATGTAAATAACGTGTTGCTACAGTAATCGCTAATGCTGGTATACCGTTTTTACTTACATGCTGACTTCCTGCATCCGTTCCTCCACCCGCAATTACTGTATATTGGAAAGGAATATTTAATTCCTCTGCAATATTGACCACAAAATCGCGCAACCCTTTATGTGCTACCATAGAAGCATCATAAATGATGATTTGAGGTCCTTTTCCTAGTTTTGAATCTGCTTCCTTTTCAGTCATACCCGGGGTATCTCCAGCTGTACCAGTATCAAGTGCAAAGGCAATATCAGGATCTACTAAATGAGTTGCTGTTTTTGCTCCTCTTAACCCAACTTCTTCTTGCACATTTCCAACTGCGAATGCTTTATTAGGATGCCCCACAGCTTTTAAATTTTCTAATACTTTTAAAGTTACAGCTATTCCAATACGGTTGTCCCATGCTTTAGCTAGCATAAATTTCGATCCATTTAAGCGTCTAAATTCGGTATAGGGCGTTACCATATTACCTGGTTTGATTCCCCATTCTATTGCTTCCGCTTCAGAAGAGGCTCCTATATCAATAAACATTTCTTGAATATCATAAGCTTTATTACGTATTTCGTCAGTTAAGACATGTGGTGGTTTACACCCAATAACACCATGAATCACTTTGTTTTTCGCTACTGTAATTTCAACTTGTTGAGCTAGCATAACTTGTGCCCACCAGCCACCAATCGTTTGAAATTTAATAAAACCTTCTGCTGTAATTTTTGTTACCATAAAACCAACTTCATCTAAGTGTCCAGCAAATAATACTTTAGGACCACTTTCATCACCAACACTTTTTGCGATTACACTGCCTAATCCGTCATAGCTAATGCTATCTGCATTTGTTTTTGCATACTTCACAAAAACATCTCTTACTTGGCCTTCATTCCCTGCAATTCCCTTTGCATCTGTTAATTCTTTTAACATCTTTAGTTCTGTTTCTTTCATAATATACGCCTCCAATATAATTTTATACGTTTAATTATAACATTGTTTATAAAAAATAGATTTTTAAAATAACTTTTTATATTGTAGTATTTTCCAGTAATAAAAACAAAGAAAGAGCCATGAACAAAAGTCCAGTCTCTTTCTTTATCATTGATATAATAATTTTCAACTTAAATTATTTTGTAACAGATGTCCATTTAAGCGACCATTCTGCTCCAACTAAATATGTTGTAAAATCTTGAACATAGTCCTTTTCTAATACTGCATAAGCACGTTGATAAATTGGTGCAATACCAGCTTCATCCATTAATACTTTTTCTGCATCAAGCATATCTTGCCAACGTGATTCTAAATCTGTCACATTTGTTTGAGCACTTTCAATTAGTGCATCGTAATCAGCGCTGCTATAGCCAGATTTATTATTCCCGTTTTCTGATTGGAATAATTCTAAGAAATTGATTGGGTCAGCATAATCTGCTCCCCATAATGCTAATTGAATGTCATAATCTTGATTGCTGTTAGCATCTAGACGTACTTTAAATGGTACATTTCTTAATGAGATATCCAATCCCGGTAAGTTTTGTGTTAATTGTCCTTGTAAAAACTCAATTGATTTTTTAGCATTTTCAGTATCATCACTTAAAATTTCTAATGATAAAGAATCTACCCCTAATTCTTGTAATCCCTTTTCCCAATATTCTTGAGCTTGTTCAAGATCAAATGTCGATAAATCACCGTTTTGATCACGGTAGTCTTCTCCCGTTGATGGATCAACAGCTAAAGCTTGTGGAACAAGTCCGTTAGCTGGAATAGAACCATTTTGAAGAACTGTATCAACATATGCTTGTTTATCAAAAGCCATGGCAATAGCTTTGCGAATATTCTCATTTGCTAAAGCTGTTTCTTCTCCATCACGTTCTTGATTGAATTTAAGGTATGCTACAGTAGATGTTGGTTGAGTTTGCAAGTCTGGATTACCTTGTTGAGTTTGTACGTAATCGCCTGATAAAATCATACGGTCAATTGATCCAGTATCATATAAATTCAAAGCAGTTGACGTTTCTTTGATAACATCAATATTAGCTGCATCTAATTCAACAGTTTCTGCATCCCAATAATCTTTGTTCTTGTTTAATACCCAGCTTAAGCCAGTTCCGTCCCATTCATCTAGTACAAAAGGTCCGTTATAAAGAACGTGATCACTATTTGATGCATAAGCATCACCCTGTTCTGTAACGTAAGCTTCATTTTGAGGGAAGAACATTGACAATGTTGTCAAATTTTCAAAATAAGGAACTGCTTTTTCTAATTGGATTTCTAACGTTTTATCATCAACAGCTGTCACTCCAAGTTCAGATGGTTCCATTTCACCCTTTAAAATAGCTGTTGCGTTGGCAACTACTCCATCAATCATATAAGAGTATTCTGCAGCCGTTTCAGGTGTTGCTAAACTTGTCCATGCAAAGACAAAGTCGTTTGCTGTCACAGGGTCACCATTTGACCATATAGCATCTTCTCTGATCTTAAATGTATAAGTCAATCCATCTTCGCTAACAAGCGGTTCTTCGGCAGCCATTCCTAACACAAGTTCGCCATCTGGTCCTTGACGGAATAAACCTTCATTAACATTGTTCATTACGTTAAAACTAACAGAGTCTGTTGCTAATATGGAATTCATTGTTGGAAGCTCAGCTGTCTCAACTAAGTTCAATACTTGCTTATCGTTACCCTCTTTATTAGTTGCAGATTCTTCTGATTCTCCTCCACATGCTGCTAATAGACTAATAGAAGCAAGTGATAATCCCATTAACTGAAGATATTTTTTCTTTTCCAATGTTCTTCCTCCTAATAAATCATAATAAATTTAATCACAAATAATTCATAACTTCATCATTTTATCATCATTTTATAGGGAGAGAAACGAGTATCGAATTACTCTCATAGGAATCTTAGTTTTTTCACATAGTAAACACAAAAAAGGAGCGAATAAAATTCGCTCCTTTTTTATAAAATTATTCTTTTCCTTCAATTGAAGCCCATTTATAAGAATATTCTGCACCTGTTAAGTGAGATGTTAAATCCTTAACATAGTCTTTTTCTAGAACAGAGTATGCACGTTGATAAATTGGTGCAATCCCGCCTGTTTCCATCAAGATTTTTTCAGCTTCTAACATATCTTCCCAACGACCCTCTAAATCAGATACGTTTGTTTGAGCACTTTCAACCAAAGCATCATATTCAGAATTAGCGTAGCTAGATTTGTTGTTCCCATTTTCTGAATGGAATAATTCTAAGAAGTTGATAGGATCTGCATAGTCAGCTCCCCAACCGGCCATTTCGATATCGTAATCTTGATTTGTATCTGCATCTAAACGAATCTTAAATGGAACATTTCTTAGATTGATTTCCAATCCTGGAAGATTTGTAGTTAATTGTGCTTGCATAAATTCTAAAGATCTCTTAGCATTTTCAGTATCATCACCTAAAATTTCTAAAGTAAGTGAATCCACGCCCAATTCATTCAAACCTTCTTCAAAATATTTTTGAGCTTCTTCCACATTATACGTTAATAAATCTCCACTTTGTGCACGGAAATCTTCTCCTGAAGCTGGATCAGCAGCCAATGCCTCTGGAACTAAACCATTCGCTGGAATAGAACCATTTTGAAGAACAGTATCTGCAAAGGCTTGTTTATCAAACGCCATTGCGATTGCTTTACGAATATTCTCATTTGCTAAAGGTGTTTCTGCTCCATCACGTTCTTGATTAAATTTAAAATAAAATACAGATGACGTAGGCTGAGTTTTCAAATCAGAATCCCCTTGTTTTGTTTGGACATATTCACCTGATAAAGTAATACGGTCTACTGCTCCAGTATCGTACAAGTTAATTGCAGTTGACGTTTCTTTAACTACATCAACATTAATTGTTTCTAGTGCTACAGCTTCTGTATCCCAATACTCTTCATTTTTATTTAATACCCAACTTAAGCCGGTTCCATCCCATTCATCTAATACGAAAGGACCGTTATAAAGCACAGTATCACTATTTGTAGCATAATCTCCACCTTGTTCAGTTACAAATGCTTCATTTTGCGGTAAGAACATCGGCAATGTCAATAAATCTTTGAAGTAAGGTTTAGCAGTTTCTAATTGTACTTCTAACGTTTTATCATCAACAGCTGTAGCACCTAATTCAGAAGGTTCCATTTCTCCAGTTAAAATTGCAGAAGCATTTTTAACTACTCCATCAATCATGTATGAATATTCAGCAGCTGTTTCTGGATCTGCTAGACGTTGCCATGCAAATACAAAATCGTTAGCAGTTACAGGATCTCCATTAGACCAAACTGCATCTTCTCTAATTTTAAATGTAAATGTTAAACCATCTTCACTGACTTCTGGTTCTTCTGCAGCCATTCCCAACTCAAGTTTGTTCTCAGGATTTTGACGATACAATCCTTCATTTACATTGTTCAAAACAGTACCACTTACTGTATCTGTTGATTTTGCAGAATCCATATTTGGCAATTCAGCACTTTCGATAAGATTAAGTACTTGTTCTTCACCTGAACCAGATGTTTGATTTCCAGAATTCGCTGTTTCTCCATCGTCACTCCCGCAAGCTGCTAAAACCAGTGCAGATGTTGCTGTTAAACCTAATAAACTAAGTAATTTATTCCTTTTCATATCGGTTCCCCCTAATTTTTTTATCGCTATTCCTAAAAAACTCATCAAGTAATCGTTTACTTAATTTCAATATTAGTTTACTCAAATTATATTATCATCTTATTATCACAATTTCAACTCAAATTATTAAAATAATGTAATATTTAACATTATTTTTAACTGAAAATTCATTTAAAAGAAACAGAAACGCCCTATAAAGCTGTTTCTTGTTATTTTATTCTCTTTTTCTGTGAGTTTTTTATTAAGTATTAGCCTTTTTTATTTATTGGTTCTAAATCAAATGGTGTGGATACTTCAAGATAAAATTTTTTCTGAAATTTACAGATTTGCTTGTGGAGCCATGATATAGACTGTAAGCCTTTGGTATTATAGCCTTTTCAAGCTTCAAAAATCCGTAATCGTGCTAAAGCGCCAACGTTTTGTAATTCCCATTGAATTCAATGCAAGGCTACAAGTAACTCTATTCCTACAGAATTTTTGGACGGGCCATTTAATTAATTGATTTATCCAAACCAAAAATTATACGACCATTTTTTATACACAAAAAAGCTGCTTCGTATTAAAACGAAGCAGCTTTTAAGCTCAAAAAATTTATTTGTTGTTTAATGCAGTTTTAGCTTGTTCAGCTAATGCTGTGAATGCAGCAGCATCTGTTACAGCGATATCAGCTAACATTTTACGGTTAACTTCAATTTCTGCTAATTTAAGACCATGCATAAAAGTGCTGTAGCTCATGTTATTTAGACGAGCAGCTGCATTAATACGAGCGATCCATAATTTACGGAAATCACGTTTCTTTTGACGACGGTCTCTATAAGCATAAGTATAAGATTTCATTACTTGTTGCTTAGCTGTTTTGAATAAAACATGTTTTGAACCATAGTATCCTTTTGCTAATTTTAATATTTTTTTACGACGTTTACGAGTAACCGTTCCACCTTTTACACGTGGCATATTAATTTCCTCCTCTAAGATGTTTTCTCTACAAGAAAACTCTTTTGACTAATTTAAATTACATTTGCTCATTTCACAATGAACTGATTATGCTAAAAGTAACTGATTACCATTTAGCTAATTGTTGACGGATACGTTTCATATCGCTAGAAGATACCATTGTTGATTTGCGTAATTTACGTTTTTGTTTTTGTGATTTGTTTGCAAACATATGGCTTGTTTTAGCATGGTGACGTTTTAATCCGCCGTTACCTGTTCTTTTAAACCGTTTTGCTGAACCACGGTGTGTTTTTTGTTTTGGCATTTGTTATTTCCTCCTCAAAATACTCTTACTTTTCACTCTTTGGTGCTAAAATTAAGAACATACTGCGACCATCCATTTTAGCAGCTGATTCAATAGTTGAAATATCAGCTGTTTCTTTAGCTAGACGATCTAACACATCTTTACCAATACTTTTATGGGTAATAGCACGACCTTTGAATCGGATTGAAGCTTTCACTTTGTCTCCATTTTCAAGGAACTTACGTGCATTACGTAATTTAGTATTGAAATCATTCAAATCAATTGTAGGACTTAACCTAACTTCTTTGAGATTAATGACTTTTTGATTTTTACGAGCTTCGCGCTCTTTTTTCTGTTGCTCAAAACGGAATTTACCGTAATCCATAATACGTGCTACAGGTGGTTTTGCTTTTGGAGCTACTAGTACTAAGTCTAAGTTTGCTTCTTCTGCAAGTTTTAACGCTTCACTTTTGGTAATTACACCAAGTTGTTCGCTGTCACTACCAATAACGCGTAATTCACGTGCACGAATGCCGTCATTTACCATCATATCTTTTGCTATGGTCATACACCTCCATTAGATTTGAGAGAAAGAACAGCAGAAAAATAGGCAAGTTCATTACGAACCCGCCTATAAATAATTTCTAACTCACACCGAATGCAAGTTATCATCGTTTATATCTAGCCCAGAGACACTTTCGTCAACTTAGGCGAGAAGCGGGTGCTTCTGCTTGATTTTCTCAACTTATTTATTATACTTCACTGAATCAAAATTGTCAATCATATTTTGCTAGCTTTTCACTTTAGTGTTGTTTATCAGCTGAGACTGTCTTAATACTTCATTTGAGAAAAAAGCCTCCCAAAATTCATTTAATTCAAATCAACGGTTTACCTGAGTATTGTTTTTTGCTCACTGAATTATCTGGCATGATACTATATCGGTTTTTATAAAATTGGATTGCTGAAATCCCAACCAAAATTACTATTCCTATCAGAGCAACGTTTTGCAAAAAGGTATACTGTCCTTGAAATCCTTCAGGCGCTAATAAATAATTATAGATTCCAAAATATGCCCAAGCGATAGGAATTGGGAATATTGCGTTTTTAGTGCTTAATAAGACTATCAAAGTCAATCCTACTGCAACTAGAAGAATAATCGCACTCCAAGTCTCAGCGGATATTCCAAATCTATCCCATTCAATTTTAACAAGCCAAGCGGCTATATTTACTACCGTTGCTATAAAAAGCCATCCTGAATATAAACCAAAAGTAATTGGCAGCAACCAGCGTTTTCGCGTTTGGATTTTTCCGATTTTTTTTACAATTAGAATCATGATGATTAGAAAACTAAAAATAAAGATTGTTGATAAACCAATCAAGTTATAAGAAAAACTTATTATCCACACAATATTTAAAGCACATGATACCCAAAAGAGAAAGCTGATTTCATCAACAGCACGTCCATAGTATGATTCTTTATTTTTAATAATCATGACAATTATCGAAATAATCAAAAATGTGTAAATAACGCTCCAAATGCTAAAAGTTGAGGGTGCTGGTGTAATTAAAGTTGGGTACATATCTGATACTTCTTTTTGCGAAAGACCATTAATTAAACCAAAAGCACCCATACCATTAATAATTAATGTGATAACTAATAAAATTGCATTGATATATGTTTTTGTTTTTTGTTTCATTTTCCTACTCCTTTTATAATTTTTCTGACATTCCACAGCACTATAAAATTTATGTTTTAGCCTTTAAAACAATACTGTGATTTTTCTGACCTGTTAGCTTTTAACAAATAAAGATCTATAGTCCAATTTGACAAACAAACTGACATAAAAGATAAATCTCTAAGTCCATCTTAAATCTTTTTAGTATAAGAAACAATCGCTTGAATATGCTTTTTATCTACATAACTTGTCGGATGATAATAACTTTCAAGGATTGCCTCTTCATCTTCCTTTTTATTCTTCTTCTTTTCTATAATTTTTATAAATATATTGATCATTAATTTAACAATTCCTTTCACCTTAGAAAAATCAATGCCTCCAGGCAAATAGAAGAATGTATGGAATGCTAACTGATCTTTATTAAAATTATTGGTTTTAATATCTGTGATATCTTTCTCAACATTATTATTACCTGCACAGGCAAAAATAATGATTGGTTTTTCTTTGAACCACTCAAGAACTTTTCTGATATTATTCATTCTGCCGATATATACACCACTACCAAAAATAATAGTGTTATAGTTCTTTATTTCTGATTTTTTAAATTTTGAAAAATCTCTTATTTCCCAATCTAATTCTTCCGCGATCCAAGTTGCATACTGAAAAGTATTTCCATATTTGCTTTTATATAGAACAATATTTTTCATTGTCTTTTTCCTTTCCGCAAAGTCTTAATTGCTTTATCAGCTGCAATCTTTCCGGTTAAGATACTGATTGGTAAACCTGAAGGACTGAAAGTCCACTGGCCAGCTTGCAATGTATCTGGAATTGGCGTGTTACACGTTTTTTTGATTTTAGTCATCTTGGTTATAGTTGGTATACTATCATTTGTAAAAGCCCAGCCGGTTATTCCACCTTCGAGATTACCGCTTAGTCTTTCAATGGTGAGTGGCGAAGAACTAAATTGATGGATCACTTTTTGCTTTATTTCTCCATAAATACTGTCATCAAGGACACTAATCATCTTATCTTCAGCAAAACACTTAAATTCTTCATAAAAACCTAAGGCTTTAATATTACTGATAAAATCATAATCCATTAGAACACTGACCATCAATCCAGTCTTTCCTTTTGGAGCAAGTTTTTCATTCCGCAATGCAGGGATGGCAATTTCATAAGTAGTATAGTCCAGATACTCACTCATCCAATCAAAAATTTCTTTTTTTTCAGTTGCTTTACTTACCGTTTTCAGTTTCTCAAAGGTGGTAGATTGACCTGTTTTATCAGGTGTATAGAAAAAATGACCACTTGATTTTTTTTGGAAGTACTGATTGTCCAAGTCAACAGCTAGATACAAAGAATAAATTGAATCCCCTGCTCTTTTTCCTTTGAGCAGTTTTTTCTGCTTCTCTATTCCTTTCTTGATTTTATTATCATCGATCGTTTCTATATCGATCGATTTGTATAGCTGATTCGTATCCGCTGCCCAAATCAACTGATTATATTCGTGATACTGGTCATTCTGATCAAGAAGGGTTTTATTAAAAGGGTCAATTTTTTTTATTTCTGTACCTGTTTTTATAACGCCTTCTGTTTTAATGATATACTCTTTTAGCTTTTCAGCTAAATTAAGGGTTCCTTTAAGTGGATACTCATAATCCAAGTACAAACTGAAATAACTTAATGCAAAAGAAGCAGGAGTTTTTTGGAAAAAATGTTGGCTTATTATATCAATCAATGATTGATTATCAGTTAACTGACTCAGATAGTCATAAACGGGTAAATTGAAATTTTTAATTTTACCTGATTTTGCCAAAAATTTGAATAGCCAAGGAAATAATACTTTAAAAAGATAGTTCTTATCTTTCTTTAAATCTTTGAATAGAGGGTTCTCAATTCCATATAGAATATCCATATAATCCATAACTTTTTTTATCTCATGAAGTATGACATCAATATCATTTTCACTATCAGGATAAAGTTTTACAAGCATTTCTCGATAATCATTTAGACTGTCAATTGTTTCAACTCGTATCACTTCCTTTTCAATCCCGATTGTTACAACACTCTTGACAAATTCAACATTTATATTGAGCTGCTTTAACATAGGCTTAACAATTCCGGAATCAATGATTCCTCTGGCACCCGAATCAAACAAAAAACCGTCATAATAGAATGAGCTCGCTAAACCACCAACTTTATCTTCTTTTTCGCATAGCAGTATTTTATAGCCGTTTTTTGATAGAAAAGCTGCACTTGTCAATCCGGCGATTCCCCCACCAACAATAACTGCATCATATCTCATTCTATCACCCACCTTTTTGTATTAAACCGGTCATTTTCAAACTCAGATTCCATATTTCTTCTTGTTTTTTCGAATCTAAAGCATGTTTTGCTGGTTTCTCTTCGATTGTTAGATTGAAAAACGTACCACTAACATTGCTTAATTCACTAGCTGAAGCTAAATAATAAATTGCCTCCCCAGATATTTCCGGATCTTTTAAAAAATGCCAAGTTACATGGTGTAAAAACCACCGGTATAATCTACCGTTGTTATTACCAATGTTAGTTTTCACTCCACCCGGGTGCATTGCATTGATTGTAACACCGGTACCTTTTAGATTTTCCGCTAACTGCCTAACAGTCAATAATTGTGCCGTCTTAGAAGCCCCGTAACTTCTCAAGCCAGTATAAATACGCTTTTCCCAATTTAAATCATTTGTTTTCAATCCGTTAAAGCGATGTCCTTCAGAATTAATTTGGATAATTCTTGATGGCGAAGATTCAATCAGTCTATTCAATAACAGATTAGTAATCAAAAAAGACGCCAAATGATTGATACAAAAAACCATTTCATAACCATCTTTATTTAATATTTTTTTAGTTGAATGGATGCCAGCACTATTGATCAATACATCCACTCTTGGATATTTATCTAAGATTGCCTTAACAGCTTTTTCAACTTGTTTCAAATCAGAAAAATCGGCAATAAAATAATCGACAAAAATAGAATATTTTTTTTCAAGCTCTTTTTTGACAGCCTTAGCTTTTTTTTCGTTCCTAACCAACATCACAATATCCGCTTTGCCGGCAGCTAATTTTTTTACAGCTTCATAACCTACACCGGAAGTTGCCCCAGATACGACACAAATTTTTCCATCCATCGATTCATCACTCTTTTTTTGAACAGTTCTACTATTTTTGATGAACAGCAATTGTTCTGGAAATTTATTTATCACTTTGCATCTCCTTATCCAAAAAATGCTCTCATAAACCAACGATAAATTGATCTGATAATAGGAATCTCATCATAAATATCACCCCAAAGATCGTAATAATCTCTTTGTTCAATAATTAGACCCTTGCTATCAAAAATTAATCTTGTAGAACCATAAATCGGTTTCGCTGGAAAAAATCGGAAGGACATTGTCATCTTCCAGTCCATCATTACAACATTATCATTTTTAATAATATGATAGATATCCATTTCTAAACTTTTGCAGCGTTTAGCCAAACGATTACACATTGCTTCAAACTTAACTTTACCTTCTATGCTCTGGATTGAATCTTGAAAAATGATATGTTCATGATAAAACGGAAAAATATGTGACCAGTCTGGTTTTCCTTCTCCGCTATAGGTTTTTGACCACACCTCTTTAATTTCTTCAATAGATACTAGTTTATTTTCTGATACGTCTGTTGTCATAAAGACACCCCATCTTTGTTTCTTGTTAATACCATTGTACCAAACTATTATAGAAATCGTTCACAATACGAATAGCTGCTTTATAAAACTTTAAGTAAAAAAACACTACACAGTAAATAAATCAAAAATTCACTATCGTTAGCTGAATTTACTTTTGTAAAACACTTTAGAAATAAGTAATGATAGTATCCATTTGTTATTTAATCCAAGATGAGCTCTTTCTAGACTGAAGAATCCCTTAACACTAAAAATAATGGAAAGCTGTCCCTTGTAAAATTTTTATTACTATTTAACCAATTTCATCATTGCTATACTGCACTTCACGTATAACGAGCTGAACATTTAAAAATTCATAAAAAAAGAACCAATGCTTTAACCGTCTAAATAAGCTGACGGAAGCATTGGTTCAAGATTATGATAGTTTTTTAGAATAAATATTAAAAGCTTATTGTCGTTAATTTGTATAAGATTTTATAAATCAGATTTGCGATCTGCTTTCACCATTTCGCTTGCTACCTTGATTGCATCTTTAGTTGCATCAAAGAAACGATCTTCTCCAATTTTTTCAACAAACCCACTTTTTCCTAAAACATTCATGGGTTGAGTATTCGTTTCAGAATATAAAATTAGTATGTTTTGCGCTTTACATCTTTTCTCTAACTGTTTTACGGCATTCAAAGCTGTTGCATCCATACTATTAACATTCTTCATTCTTAATATCATTACCTCTGTTGTACTCTTCATCTCATTAAGCATGTCTAGGAATGTATTAACGACCCCATAAAATAGCGGACCATTCACTTCATAGATTGCAATTTTGCTATCTAAATGTTCTCTTAATGATTCATCCAAAACATCAGATTCGTCTTCTTCTTCATCTGTAAAAATTCCAAGCTCGTGGCTTACGTTCTCTATCAGTTTATTTTCTGACATCCTTTTTACAAATAAGAACATTGCTATGACCATTCCAACTTCTATTGCGACAACTAAGTCGAATAACAAAGTTAACACAAAAGTAACTAGCAACACAGCTACATCGCTTTTAGTTGAATAAAAAATCCCTTTAAACGATCTCCACTCGCTCATGTTATATGCAACAATAACTAAAATTGCTGCTAATGTAGCCATTGGAATTAGTTTCGCTAGTGGCATGAAAACTAACATGATCAATAACAAGGTTAAAGCATGAACTATTCCAGCTACCGGTGTTCGTCCACCATTTTTCACATTTGCAGCAGTCCGTGCTATTGCTCCTGTTGCTGGAATACCACCAAATAGCGCTGATGAAATATTAGCTACACCAAGTGCAACAAGTTCCATATTTGAATTATGTTTTTTCCCAATCATTCCATCAGATACAACTGCAGATAACAATGATTCAATACTTGCTAAGAATGCAATTGTCAATGCGGGTCTAATCAGTTCTTTAATAATTGGTAACGATATATCGATTGCTGAAAAGTCAATCAACTGAATAGAATTGGATATATTTCCAAATCTACTTCCAATAGTTTCAACAGGAATATTAAATACTTTAACAAAGAAAGTAACTAATACTAATGCTATTAATGATCCAGGAATTTTTTTATTGATTTTCGGCCAAAATATGATAATTAAAAGTGAAATTAATCCAACTAAAGTTGTTGATAAATCTATTGTATTAAAATTTTGAATATAAACTTCCCATTTTTCTATAAATTCAGAGGGAACTTCATCAATCTGAAGTCCAAAAAAATCTTGAATTTGAGTTGATAATAATACAATTGCAATTCCACTTGTAAACCCAGTCGTCGTTGGATAAGGTATGTACTTGATTACACTACCCAACTTAACTACGCCCATAATAATCATGAATATACCAGCTAGAATTGTCGCAATTAGCAAACCATCTAAACCATACTGCGCAATAATTCCATATACAATAACGACAAACGCCCCAGTTGGTCCGCCAATCTGAACTCGACTTCCTCCTAAGAAGGAAATTAAAAACCCACCAATAATAGCTGTTATAAGACCTTTTTCAGGTGCGACTCCTGAAGCAATTGCTAGTGCAACTGATAAAGGTAATGCTATAATCGCAACAATAATACCAGCAATTATATCATCTTTTAATTGATTTTTAGGTAATTCTTTCTTTCTGTTTTTTATGATTGAAAAAAATTTTGGCTTTAGCATGTCATTCTTCCTTCTTTAACATATTTTCTAATATTTTCCACTCTTGTTCATAACCGCTTTCTATGTTTAGTTTTGAATAAATAATCTCACTCGATAATAATCCGTGAATAACAGACAAAAACATAACCGTCAACAAATCATTATCTTCTTCTTTATTATTATTCGAAAGCGAACTACTACTTATAAGCTCTTTTACTTTTTTATAGCGTTGCCCCGACAAATCTATTATTTTTTGACTTATTTCACTATCCATCGTATCAGGTGGAAACAAAAGCAATCTTTTCCAAAACAAAAGTTTTTTACGCGAACTGTTGTAATAGTTTAGAATTCCTAAAAAAAATTCTTTTAGATTCTTTGATTGAGATTCAACGACGGTAAAGTATTCATCAATCTCTTTATTAAATAATTGATATAACAACTCTTCTTTACTTGGAAAATGTGCATAAATAGAAGCCTTTTTTATCCCTACGATATTAGCAACTTCATTCAAAGAAAACTCCATACCTTTTTCAGCAAATAGTCCGAATGTTGCATCTATAATTTTTTGTTTTGTTTCCAGAATGATCTCACTCCTTCCCTACCTTCCGTTTGGTAGGCAATTAATATTTTACATAGATTTAAGAGAAATGTCAAATGAATTATATATATATTAGAGAGAGAGTATACATATGACATTAAAAAAATTTAGACTTCATACTTATTTATCACTTAATTAAAAACAGTCTGTGCCCCGTCACGCCAAACTATTTCTTCATTATAATAACTAATAGTACCTACAAATAGATAAGGTTCAAAACAGAGAGGGCACTCTAAGATGAGATTAATCATCATGGAGTGCCTTTGTTTGGTTTCTCAAACACTTTATTATATTGAAATATTAAAGGTATAATCAAAGCAAAACCTATATTTAAACGATGATTTGTTGCAATCCAACTCAGTCTTCATTTATGCACTGATTTCTTTCATATCGTATTCAAAAAGAGGTCGAACATCCTATTTTTTCAATAGTTTCGGCAATAGATTATAAGTAAAATAATGTAGCGATTATAGAAATTACAATAGAGTAGTAATGATACCATTGCGTCTTCATTTTATGTAGCAAAAATACACTTATTGCAGCAACTGCAAACATGATCAAACCGACTATAATCGGTTTTTCAAATAACTGTACTCCAATCCCAATCACAAAGGTAGCAAGTGAACTAGTAAGCACACTAGCTTTAAGCCAGTCGAGTGTCTTGGTACGATATATTATCAAACATAGAAGCAGCCATATGATCCCATATCCAACTCTCAAGAATGAAACAAAGTTATATGGGCTCTCTTGACTTGCCATATTTTCAAAAACCATAAAAATAAGAAAATACAAGATAAAAGTTGCTGCCAATGTAATAAAACTACCTATTGTAACAAGTATTCCTTTCTTGAGTACATCATAATTTTTATTCATATATCAGTCGCCTACTCTCCTCATACTTAACTTTCATTAAAGCTAAAAAGTCTTTCTATTTTCTTTTCGACTGAGCCATCCTTCTAATAATACACCATATAAAATCCCAGCCACAAAACTGATGGAATCTTGAAATTCTGTCGAACTGTAGAATGCAAAGGAAATTAAAAGGCCTAACAGACCTCCACGAAGTAATGCTTTACTTCTAACCGTCTTCCCCCATGGAGCTCCAACGACCAGACCAATAATAATTCGGTTATACCATAGTGAAAATACAAAAGCAGGAGAAGCTGAAAAACCAGATCGTAAATATGCTCCTATGACGCAAACAATCCCTAATAAAGCTCCACCAATAAGAGCTACTCTCATTCTCTCTTTCATCTTTTTACTCTTTTTAGACCGTTTAAGGTCCATTACTTTTTACTTTATAAGCTCTTTCTCTTTAATTTTTATCCGCCGTTCTATCGTAATATACTCATAGCTCAATTTCACCTTGACTGTACTGCTAAATTCATAGCTACAGTAGGATCTTATATAAATTTACATTTATTTTAAACTAAACAACTCAGTACATGGATTGATTGCTAGTCAAAAACTGGGTTTCAATTTCTTGTATAAAATTTATTACACCAGTATCAATTTGTTTTGTTAATTCAGGTAAATTGTCAAAATTAGGATCATTGACCAATGTGGCTTCAATAATAGATGACATCCCTTTTTCATCAGCGGTTAAGATATAGTTTTTCAATTGATAGTTGCTGAATTTATTATGGTAGCCCGACATAATATTTCTATTTTTTCCAGAAAGCCAAACATCAAATCTCATTTTATCATGTTTAAAAACAACTATATATTTCAAATCTTTTTGCTTTGTCAACTTAGAGGTAAGGGTGAAGAAGGTCAAGTCCATGTACCCTTGATAAAAATTTGCTGAAACGTCATACTCTGGATATTTTTCTTTAAAGTGTTTACGCAATAATTTAATTTATTGTATTAAACCTTTATATGCTTCTTGTACATTAGTTCCTTTCAAAATTTCTCCATATTCCGATAGACTTTTATTAAGAGATTCCATATCTAAATATACCTCCTTTTAACCCTCGAATATGCTATTTCATTACTGTCATATTTATTAATCAAACCTATAAATACAATGCTTTAGCTTCACTCAAGATTACTAAACTATTTACTTAACTCCTTATACTGCAATCATAAGTCACCATTAGAATTATTGCAAAATATACTGATTAATTTTAAATAACGTCATCAAATAATATAATTGTCTCTCTAACACATCACTCTACCATATAAAGATTGTAGTGATTTGAGTCATCTCAAAAAAACATTTTTTTGAAGCAGCTTGACTCATTAGAAAACTTAAGTGCCTATTATAAAGTGACGAACAAATTTGAAAGGTTACCCACATGAATCTTTTTAACCTAAAAAAAGAAGAGCATCCTTCCAAAAGGAAGGATGCTCTTACACAATGCAGCTATGCTTGCCAAAAATTGAAAATCAAGTTGATCACAACAATTATCTCGTAGGCAAAAGAAAAAATTTAAATGGTATTTGCAAAAATAACGAAATAAATCCCAGCTCAAAAATAATCTCATTGCATACTATCTTCTAGGATTGATCATAATCTCATAGTTCATTTACTAGCTATTTATCATTAATATCACTTATTTACTGAAGTTTTTGATTTCTGCTGAAATTTTTTCTAAATAATCAGTTAGCGCAATCGTTTCAGTAGTCTTTTCGCCATACTTACGTACCGCAACTGTGTTATCTTGAACTTCGCTGTCTCCAACAACTATTTGATAAGGTATTTTCTGTGTTTGAGAGGCACGTATTTTATACCCCATTTTTTCATTCCGTTCGTCAACTTCCACACGCATACCTATGCTATCCATTTGTTTTTTAATTTCATAGGCATAATCTGTATGCATATCTAAATTGACAGGAATAATCGTAGCTTGTACTGGGGATAACCAAGTAGGAAAAGCCCCTTTGTATTCTTCAATCAAGTAAGCTACAAAGCGTTCCATAGTCGAAATGATGCCACGATGAATAACAACTGGACGGTGAGAATTTTCACCATCTTCTCCTACATATGTCAGGTCAAATCGTTCTGGAAGCAAGAAGTCTAGTTGGATCGTTGAAAGAGTTTCTTCAATTCCAATAGCTGTTTTTACTAAGACATCAAGTTTAGGACCATAAAAAGCCGCTTCTCCTTCTGCTTCAAAGTAGTCTAATTTCATATCATCCATTGCTGCTTTTAGCATTGTTTGAGCTTTTTCCCACATGTCATCATCATCAAAATATTTTTCTGTATTATTAGGATCGCGGTAGCTTAGACGGAAACGATAATCATTGATATTAAAGTCTTCATATACAGCTAACATTAATTCTAATGTCCGTTTAAATTCATCTTCAATTTGATCTGGACGTACAAATGTATGACCATCATTAAGTGTCATTTCACGAACACGTTGCAATCCAGATAAAGCTCCACTCTTTTCATAGCGGTGCATTTGACCTAGTTCAGCAATTCGAATCGGCAATTCACGGTAGCTATGCACATCGTTTTTGTACACCATCATGTGATGAGGACAGTTCATCGGACGCAAAACAAGCATTTCACCATCACCCATATCCATAGGTGGGAACATGTCTTCTTGATAGTGATCCCAGTGACCCGATGTTTTATATAAATTTACATCCGCCATAATGGGTGTGTAGACATGCTGATAGCCCAGACTGATTTCACGGTCGATAATGTATCTTTCGATCGTACGGCGAATCGTAGCTCCTTTTGGCAACCAGAAGGGCAAACCTGAACCTACTTCTGGAGAAATCATAAATAAGTCTAATTCTTTTCCTAATTTACGGTGATCACGTAATTTAGCTTCTTCACGCATTTGGATAAACTCTTTTAAATCTTTTTTATCGAAAAAGGCCGTTCCATAAACACGTTGCATCATTTTATTATTCGAATTCCCTCTCCAGTAAGCACCAGCAAGAGATAATAATTTGAATACTTGAATGCGACCTGTTGAAGGAACATGGACTCCACGACATAAATCTACAAAATCTCCTTGATCATAAACCGTAATGGTTTCTGATTTTGGAAGGTCAGTAATCAATTCGACTTTATAAGGATCATCTTTAAAAATTTCTAAAGCTTCTTCTCTAGAAACTTCTTTGCGGACAATTGGATTGTTCTCTTTTACAATTGACATCATCTCAGCTTCAATTTTTGGAATATCCTCTTCAGTAATCGGTGTTTCAGTATCTGTGTCATAGTAGAATCCAGTTGAAATTCCAGGACCTACACCAAATTTTATATCTGGGTATAAACGACGTAAGGCATTTGCCATTAAATGAGCTGATGAATGACGAATGATCTGTAAGGCATCTTCATGCTCCGGTGTAACGATTTCAATTTTTCCATCTACCTCTAGCGGGCGTACTAAATCGACTAATTCCCCGTTAAATTTACCAGCTAATGCTTTTTTAGCTAATCCTTTGCTGATGCTTTCAGCAATATCTTTTGTAGACGAACCAGCAGGAAAAGCTTTTACTACTCCATCTGGAAAAGTAATCTTAATTTCTGACACAATACATTCCTCCATAATCTAATTTAAAATACAATCCTTATTCAGCAAAAAAAAAAAATCCCATCTATAGTATATTAAATACTATAAACGGGACGTTCATTACGTGGTTCCACCCAGATTCAGAATTTAGCAAACACACTAAACTCACTCTAAGCTGTTAACGCTAGCTAAACGACCAACTGCTAATATGAAAAAGGTTCACAGCGGCACTCGAAAGGGGTCAAAACAAGAACGAAATTAGAAAACTCTCAGCAAATGTTTTCTTCTCTAAAAAATCGCAACCGAGTTTAGGTGTCTTTCTCAATGATTTCTTTTATACTTATTATTAAAGCACTTTTTAATTCTAATTTCAAGGGGAGAATGTATATTATTTTGTTTTTTATTGAAGATGGCGTCGATTAGAACCAGTCATGTTAACCTCTTTAGCTAAATAGCGCACTCGCTCCATAATTCTTTTAGCTTTTAACGGTTCATCTTCGCCTCTTTGAGTCACTCTTAGATGTTCTTCTTCAAGTTGCTTCATGTCAAAATTAGAAGAGAAGAAAGTTGGCAATTGTTCTTGCATCCGGTACTGCAAAATCACTCCTAATACATCATCACGAATCCAACTAGACATTGAATCAGCACCAATATCGTCAAGCATTAAGATTGGCGCTTTCTTAACGAACTCTAACTTCTCTCCTGTGTTATTCTTACCAATAGACTGTTTCATTTCTACTGCAAAAGAGGGAAAGTGCATCAAGGTAGTAGAAAAGCCCTTTTCTGCTAGTTCGTGTGCTAACGCCCCTAACAAATAGGTTTTGCCAACACCAAATGATCCTTGTAAATACAATCCTTTATGAAATGCTTTTGGATTAGTCAAATAATCATGAATGAAATTATATACTTCAGAAACAGCTAGTCTTCGTTCATCAGTCATTTCAAAATCAGCTAACTTTGCATTACGAACATCTTTAGGCATATCCATCGAATAAATCCGATTTTTAATTTCTAATTCTTTTTGTTTAGCAATCAATTCCGCAGAAGGCACGTAAGTTACATCAATATAATGATAGTTCAAAACTAATTTAGGATGGTAGCCTGGAGCCATCATTCCTTTTTTTAAATTGAATTTCTTTTTCTCTTGAACATATTCATATAACTTAGCATAACTTTTGATAATTGCTTCATCATTAAGTTTTTGACGATTCTCTGCAATAAATTGCTTTACATCTAAATCATCTAGCACTTCTTGAATCAATTCTTCGTACTTATGATTCAAATTTCGTTCCTTGATCATTCGTGTCAGACTTTCTCCAATATCCTCCATTGTTAGTCACCTTCTTTGCCAAAATTTTGAATTCGTTTCAAACGTTCCATAAACGATTGCTTTTCTTCTTCACTCATTGGCGTTTCTTCTGGTTGGCTATTTTCTGCTTTAGCCCAATCCGGAAGTGTTTCTTTTCTAATCGTCGGTTGCTTACTATAATTGCCTTTGCTTCTATTTTGAGTATATGTTTTACTACGATTCTCTTGTTGTTGTCTTTTTTCAGAATTATCTAAATACATTTTTTTCACCTTTTGAATTGCTTCCTCAGGTGCGACTACTTTTTCTTGCGCCCAATCATTAGCAATTTTGTATGCTAACTTTTGGTCAAGAGTTGGATTATTCCTTACAACTAAAATATAATGAATCAGAATATTAATAACAGAAGTCGGTATGTTAGCTTTTTTTACAATCTCTTCTAAAGTCCATTCTTCATATTTTGTAACAAAACCGTTTTTTTGATCTTTAATAGAGTTCATAAAATCAACTGGACTTATTTGCTCACTGACTTCAATAACCGCAATATCCTCTTTTGTTAATCCTTTTTGCGTTAATTCATTTTCACGCATTTTTTGTTGATTAGAATCAACTTGTATGTCTTTTTCTACAACATCTTTCAAAGAAATATTTTGTTGGTTTTTATTATGGTAATCATCATATGCTAGCTTTTTCATTTTTTTCTCATCAATTTGGCCCGTCTCAATATCTGAAGCATTAAGCACAAATTGCTGTAACGCTAATTCATCTAATCCATATAATGTGTGCAATACCAATATTGCCTCTTCAATTTCTTTGGTAATAGAAGAGCGATTGATATATTGTTGATTCAATCCTGCATAGAAAAAATTCAAATCAAATGTTTTTGAATCGATTTTTGGATTTGAAGAACTCGTTTTCCCTATATATGAAACAGGTTCTTTCAATAGTTCTTTTTCTCTTTTTAATAATTCAGCATCAAATTGAAAGACATCTAAAAAGGACTTCGTGACTTCCTGAAATTTCTTCTTGTCTATACTTTCTACAACAAATCGATTTCTTAATTTTTTAAATTTTCGTTCTCCAACTTTTTCTAGTAATAAAAGACTTAATAAATCATCTTTAAAAAAAACATCACTCATTTGAGGAGCTTGCAATTCGTATATTAGTAGTTTAGTTGGGGCTGTTTGAAGATAAGTTTTGAGCAATCCAATTGCTTCCAGCTTGATCCGGGCTTGATACAACTCAGGAATACCGATATTTAGTAATGCCAACAGCTCGGAATGTAAAATCCCTCCACTCCAGTACGCCTCTTCTTCAATCTCAGTCCATAGTGTCATATAAAGACTATATGCTGCGGTTCCTATTAAAGGTTGATACAAAAAAGTAAGGATTTTTTGATCGATATCCGAAAGTAAAGCTTGTTGTTTTACTAAAAAACCATCTTTAGGACTTAAGTTTTTCCATGGATACCCCAAAATGACTCATACCTTTCTATCTCAATTATTTTTTTCAGCTTTTTTTCTTTCAAATTCTTGTAACTCTTTTAAAAAGACACTCATATCTTTAAACTGACGGTATACGCTAGCAAAACGGATATAGGCTATTTCATCAATATCAGCCAATTTTTCCATGATGTATTCCCCGATAATAGCAGAGGAAATTTCATTTTCACCTAGGCCTCTGATTTGATTTTCTACTTCATCTACTATTTTTTCAACTTGCTCCATAGCTACTGGTCGTTTCTCACAAGAACGTATCAGACCTCTTAAAATTTTCTCGCGGTTAAATTCTTCTCGAGTACCATTTTTTTTAATGACCAAAAGGGGTGTCTTTTCGACTCGTTCAAATGTAGTAAAACGGAACTTGCAAGCTTCACATTCTCTTCTTCTACGAATAGCGCGTCCATCATCTGCTGGACGACTATCTACAACTTTAGAATTATTATTTTGACAGCGTGGACATTGCATATTTATCATCCCTATCTTAAGTGTTCTTCGTATCTACATGAATCGCGCACGAAAATATTTACTCCATTATACCATACAACAACCAGAGATTAAACCGTTTGAAAATCAGGGAATGCTTCGATTGTAGCAAAAAAAAACAACCCATAAATGATTGTTCTTTTCGCCTTATTCTTTATGCTCTAATTGGTTTTTGTTTTAGTTATCCAGTCTAAAACTTGTTTTTTCGTATTCTCGATCGTTCCGTTATTATCAATAATAATATCTCCAAGAATGACTTTTTTTGAGATAGGCAGCTGGGAATCGATTCTTTGAATTGCTTCTTTTTTCCCAAGATTGTCTCTCTTCATTAATCGATTTAGCTGAATCTCTTCTGATGTGGCTACCACCATAACTTGATCTACATATTTTTCATATTCCACTTCAAATAAAAGTGGAATATCCATAACAATGATTGCTGGACTTTGCTTTAAGTAATCATTCATTTTAGATATGAGCCATTGATGTATATACTGAGACAAAATTTCGTTCAGCAACTCTCTTTTTTTCTTATCCTTAAAAACGATTTCACCTAATGCAGCACGATCTAATGTCCCATCTGCTTGAATAATTTTATTCCCAAATTCTTTTCTTATTTTATTTAATCCAGCTGTTCCTGGTTTTACTACTTCTCTTGCTCCAACATCTGCATCCACTACTGGGTAGCCTTGTTCCTTAAATATTTTGCTTACAGTCGATTTACCTGTAGAGATTCCCCCTGTTAACCCTAGAATTACAGTCATCCTAACCCTCCTTTATTACTGATCAGCTGTTAGTTTTTGACAATTAGAACAAAAATGAGTGCCTCTTTGCGCAACTTTTATTTTTTCTATTGGTGTACCGCAACGAATACATGGAATACCTTTTTTTCCATAAACAGCTAATTTCATTTGAAATGTTCCTGCTTCTCCTAACGCATTTTGATAAGTCCGAATAGTTGTTCCGCCCGCTTTGACTGCGTCACCAAGTACCTTGATGATTGATTTGTGTAATTGAGAAACTTCACTTTTATTCAAGTTATTTGCGATTCTCAGTGGATGTATTTTGGCTAAAAAAAGTACCTCATCTACATAAATATTCCCTAAACCAGCTACAATTTTTTGGTCCAGTAAAAGTGGTTTAATGGCTCTTTTTTTAGTTTGCAGAGCATTATAAAAAGTTGTTTCATCAAAATCTTTTTCAGTGGGCTCTGGGCCAAGTAACTTTATGCCCGTCATACTGCATTCTTTCCCTAAGGGTACTAGGGTCATTCGTCCAAATTTGCGTACATCCAAATATCGTAAATCTCTCCCATCCGCTAAGTGAAAAACCACGTGTGTATGCTTTTTAAGTGGCTTTGATGATTCTTCCACTTCATATTTACCTTCCATCCGCAGATGTGAAACCATTGTCCACTGCTTGAAATGAAAGATGATATATTTGCCACGGCGATCAAATCCAATAATTTCCTCACCTGCTAAAAGTTGCTTAAATTCATTGCTTTCGATAGAACCGGAAATAATCCGATCCCAGTATACATCAACGGACGTTATACTTGCTCCTAACACAAGTTTTTCTAACCCTTTTCTAACTGTTTCAACTTCTGGTAACTCTGGCAAAATTCTACTTCCTTTCTACATAAGGAAAGTGTCCTTGCTATCAACGAAAATAGCAAAAACACTTTCTTTATTATTTAGCTTCGTACCAACTTTTCCCACTATTGCTATCAACTTTTAATGGAACAGCTAATTCTACTGCCCCTTCCATAACTTCGATAACTAATGCTTCTAGTTGTTCTATCTCATCTTCAGGAACTTCAAAGATAAGTTCATCATGAACCTGCAACAACATGGTTGCTTTCATCTTTAATTCTTTTAATTTTTTATCCATTTTGATCATAGCAATTTTTAAAATGTCTGCTGCACTACCTTGAATAGGTGTATTAATAGCAATTCTTTCAGCAAATGAACGCAAATTGTAATTTCGAGAATTGATTTCTGGTAAATAGCGACGGCGTTGGAAAAGTGTTTCAACAAAACCTTTATCTTTTGCCTCTCTCACAATATCTTCCATATACGTTTTTACGCCTGGATACTTTTCAAAATACGTATCAATAAATTGTTGTGCTTCTTTTCGACTGATCCCTAAGTTTTGTGACAAGCCATAATCGCTTATGCCATAGACAATTCCAAAGTTAACGGCTTTAGCTCTGCGTCGCATCTCAGGCGAAACATCTTCTGGAGAAGCAATGCCAAAAACACGCATAGCCGTACTTGAGTGGATATCTTGACCTTCAATAAAGGCCTCTTTTAGTAAGGTATCACCTGAAACATGTCCCAATACACGCAATTCAATTTGAGAATAATCGGATGCAAAGATTTTCCAACCCTCATGACTAGGAACGAAAGCTTGCCTAATTTTTCTGCCTTCTTCTAATCGAATCGGTATATTTTGCAAGTTAGGGTCAACCGAGCTTAAACGTCCAGTTTGTGCGACTGTCTGCATATAGCGAGTATGAATCTTACCTGTTTTTTTATCAATTACTTTGAGTAATCCTTCTATATAAGTAGACTGAATTTTCGCGATTTGGCGATAATCTAAAATATGCTCTACGATAGGTGCTTGCTCTCTTAATTGCTCTAAAACATCAACTGCAGTTGAATAGCCAGTCTTTGTTTTCTTTATGACCGGATACCCCATTTTTTCAAATAAAATCACACCTAATTGTTTTGGTGAATTTAGATTAAACTTTTCACCAGCCAATTCATAGACTCGTTGTTCAATATCATTTAGTCGAACAGCAAATTCTTCTCTCATTTCCATTAAACGTTTATCATTCACCTTTATGCCAGTCAGTTCCATTTCAGCTAGAACAAATGACAAAGGCAATTCCATTTCATTAAATAACTTAGTCTGTTCATTTTCTTCTAAGTTATCTCCCAATTGTTTGCTTAAGACACGGATTGCTTTTATTTTTCTGGCAATATGGTCATACGTTAGGACTTTTTCTTCTGGTATAGTAATTTTGGCACCTTTTCCATAGACACTTTCATCAGAGGAGACTTCATAGTAATTATGTTCTGTAGCAACTTCAGATAGGTCTTTGCTATTATCCTTTGTATTCAACAAATAAGAAGCTAATAAAATATCAAAATTAATGGAGGTGATATCAATATTTTGTCTTTTTAAAGCTACATAAGTTCGTTTAGCATCAAAAACTTGTTTTTTAGCCTCTTCTTTACTCGCCCATTTTTTAAAATATTCAGATGCAAAAACTACTTCAGGGTCTGCAATATATATTTGTTTATCATTGCCCCATCCTACACAAAAAATTGGAGAAGTGTGGTAGTTGTCTCCCATCATTTCAACGTAAAGAGCCATATCATCACTAAACATGTCTGGTGTAACATCAGTCACTAGTTCATATGAAATTTCCTCTTTTTGGCTGTTTTGTTCAGCATCATATTCAGAAGTATCTAATTTACTTAGATGAGAATTAAAATCCATTTCTTTATAAAAACCTATGAGTTTTTCCATATTTGATCCAGAAAAGATTAAATCATCAATTTTAATTTCTAGTGGAGAGTCTGTATCAATAGTTGCTAGTTTTTTGCTTAGCAAAGCTATTTCCTGTTCATTTATAAGATTTTCCTTCATCTTACTTTTCTTTAATGAATCAATATTTTCATAAATTCCTTCGACCGAACCGTATTCTTTTAATAATTTCAAAGCTGTTTTTTCGCCAATTTTTGTTACTCCGGGTATATTATCTGAAGCATCACCAGCTAAGCCTTTCATATCAATAATTTGTAATGGGCTGATGCCCATCTCCTCTTGAATGGATTCAATTGTATATTCTTTCAATTCGCTAACGCCTTTTACCGTAATATCAACGCGTACATTTTCTTTTGCTAATTGTGTCAAATCTCGGTCTCCAGAAACAACTACTACATCATAAATAGTTGGATCAGCTTGTGCAGCTAAGGTTCCAATAATATCATCTGCTTCAAAATTTTCTAATTCATAATGCTTGATCCCAAATCCATCCAATAAATCTCTTAGATAGGGCATTTGTTCTGAAAATTCTCCTGGCGTTTTTGAACGTCCAGCTTTATAATCGTCAAAGAAACTATGACGGAATGTCGTATTTCCAGCATCAAAAGCAACCAATATATGAGTCGGTTTTTCTTTTGTTAAAACATTATCGATCATGTTGTGAAATCCATATAAAGCATTAGTGTGTAGTCCATTTTTATTTTTCATTCTTTCTAATTGTGTATGCAAAGCAAAAAAGGCTCTGTATGCTACACTATTCCCATCGATCAGTATTAATTTTTTTTTCTCATTCATATGAAATCTCCTTTTTGTTACTACTTTTATTGCTATTTATTTTAGTTTGTCTTTTAAAAAAACCTTTAATTGAACATACTTATCGTTACTATTTTAACAAAAAAATAACTAGATAGCGAACTTACCTATCACCTTTTACTAAAAAGAAACAGGTAATTATTGTATACAACAATAATTACCTGTTTCTTTTTAGTTATTTTGTTAATGATGAATGGCTTAGCAATGTTTCATAAGCTAATTCAAATTTTTGAACATCTCCAGCACCCATAAAAATAGCTACTGCATCATGGTGTTCTAATAATGGGGACATATTTTCTTCACTTAATATAACTGCTCCATTATTGATTTTATCAGCCATATCTTGAATTGTGATATTTCCTTGATCTTCTCTTACCGATCCAAAAATATCACACAAATAAATAGAGTCAGCTAAATTCAACGATTCTGCAAATTCACTCAGTAATGCTACTGTCCGAGTAAATGTATGTGGTTGAAAAATAGCGATAATTTCTTTATCTGGATATTTTTGACGAGCTGCATCAATTGTTGCCCGAATTTCAGATGGATGATGGGCATAATCATCAATGATTACCATATCTAACATCTGTTTTTCAGTAAATCTACGTTTAACACCTTTAAAAGTTTTTAAATTTTCTATTATGCCTTCTTTATCAATATTTTCATATTGACAAATAGCTATTACACTTAACGCATTTAATATATTATGTTTACCAAATATTGGAATATCAAAATGCCCGTAAAATTCATCTCTTACGTAAACATCAAAAGTAGAGCCAGTTGTTGAGCGAGTCATATTTTTTGCCTGAAAATCATTATGATCTCCAAATCCATAATATAAAATGGGTACATTAGCTTGAAGTTTTTGAAGTTGTTCATCATCACCACAAGCAACAATGGCTTTCTTCACTTGACTAGCCATTGATTGGAAAGCATCAAAGACATCATCAATACTGCTATAGTAGTCAGGATGATCAAAATCAATATTTGTCATAATAGCATAATCTGGTCGATAGGCTAAAAAATGACGACGGTATTCACAAGCTTCTAGTATAAAGAAGTCTGCATCAGGTACACCATGACCTGTACCATCTCCAATCAAATAACTTGTATTTTTAAGTGTACTTAAGACATGAGCCAACAAACCCGTAGTGCTTGTTTTTCCGTGTGAACCAGTAACCGCAATACTGTTATAATGACCAATAAACTGTCCAAGAAAATCATGGTAACGGATAACAGATAAACCTATTTCTTTTGCTGCAATAATCTCTTCATGATCATCTGGAAAAGCATTTCCAGCAATTACGGTTAATCCTGGATGAATATTTTCTTTGCTAAAATTTAAAATTGGAATGCCAGCTTCTTCAATATTTTTTTGAGTGAAAAAGTATTTTTCTATATCGGAACCTTGAACTTTAAATCCTTTATCATGCAAAATTAAAGCAAGAGCACTCATACCTGAACCTTTGATACCAACGAAATGATAAATTGTTTCTTTATTCATTACTTTATTTCCTCCATATTCGTAAATATAACTTTTTTCAACTACTTGTATTTGAAAGATATTTTTATATTTTATGTCCCAGTTCGTTCTTTAGATTTACATCATCATGCAGCAAAGTAAATCTTTATTGTATCTTATCAATTGCTAGATAAGCTGAATCGTCTGTAATTAATTAAAAAAGACAAAATTACAACGAACTTAGTATACCACGAAATAATTTAATAGCACACTTAAAACCTCTAATTACACTTACTCTTAGCAGAATGAAATATTGGGAACGGATTCAATTAAACAATTGACATACATCTTTAACATAATTTTTGTAAATGAAATTGAGTACACTTGTATTTAAAAATGAAAAAAAGGAGAGAAATCAATTTCCTCTCCTTTTTAAAGTTGTTATAGGAATTTTTCTTCATAATCAGCCTTTGTTAAAAAGACTTCTCGCGGTTTTGATCCTTTATGTCCTGATATAAAATTCTCATTTTCGAGTGATTCAATTAAATTAGCTGCTCGATTAAACCCTATTTTAAATTTGCGTTGAAGTGCTGAAGCAGATACTTGCCCTTCAGAAACAATATACGGCAGAACATCATCAAACAGATCATCTTTACCCTCTACAGATTCTAATTTTGCCATTAGAGATTCCGGCTCAAAAAGATACCTAGCAGGTCGCTGATCTTTTACATGTTTTACGATTCGTTCTATTTCTTTTTCAACATAAGTTCCTTGTACCCGTATTGGACGTCCAGAACCATTTTCTTGAAAGAGCATATCCCCTCTACCAAGAAGTTTTTCAGCACCACCTGTATCTAAAATAGTACGTGAGTCAATTTGGCTAGACACCATAAAGGCTACTCTAGTTGGAATATTATTCTTTATTGTACCCGTAATGACATCTACACTTGGTCTCTGTGTAGCAACAATCAAATGTATTCCAGCTGCTCGTGCTTTTTGAGTGATTCTTGCTATCGAATCTTGTACATCATTACTGGCTACCATCATTAAATCTGCTAACTCATCAATGATGATGACAATGTAAGGTATTTTCAAACCAAATTCTTTATGTTCTTCCGCTTTTTCATTAAATCGTTCAATATTTCGAACACCTGCTGCAGCTAGTTTTTGGTAACGTTCTTCCATTTCATTTACTGCCCATTTTAAAGCTTCGCTTGCTGCTTTAGGTTCAGAAATAACCGGAGAAAGTAGATGAGGAATTTCATTATAAGGAGCCAACTCAACTGCTTTTGGATCAATTAAAATTAATCTCACTTCACTTGGCGTAGCTTTGTACAATAAACTCACTAAAATCGAATTAATAAAAACACTTTTACCTGAGCCTGTTGCTCCAGCGATTAAACCATGAGGCATCTTATCAATCGTAGAAACTACTGCTTCTCCTGCAATATTAATTCCAATAGCTACAGTTAGAGGAGATTTACTTTCTTTAAACTCTTTACTTTCCATAACTTCAGATAGCATAACTGGTCTAGATTTTTTATTTGGAATTTCAATACCCACCGAGCTTTTCCCAAGAATTGGCGCTTCAATGCGGATATCTTTTGCAGCTAATGAAAGCTTTAAATCATCTGATAGATTTGTTATTTTATTAACTTTTACGCCGCGACCTAATTGGAGTTCAAATTGAGTAACTGCCGGACCAATTGTCCAACCGATTACTTGAGCATGAATGTTAAATGCATCTAGCGTCTCATTCAATATTTCTGCTTGGGTTAAAACCCAGTCATCAATTGCATTTGGTTCGAGTTTTACCGGGCGAAGTAAAAGATTTAGCGATGGAAACATATAATTTTCATCATAAATTTCTTCATTCATTTCCATTGTTATAATGGTATTTTCTAATGAGTCATCTCTTTCTTCCAGTTCAACTTCTTTCACACTACCTTCTTCAACTATTTCGATAAAAGCATTCTCTAGATTTTCTATAATATTTGTATCTGGTTGCACTTCTGGTTGCACTTCTGGTTGCACTTCTGGTTGCACTTCTGGTTGCACTTCTGGTTGCACTTCTGGTTGCACTTCTGGTTGCACTTCTGGTTGCACTTCTGGTTGCACTTCTGGTTGCACTTCTGGTTGCACTTCTGGTTGCACTTCTGGTTGCACTTCTGGTTGCACTTCTGGTTGCACTTCTGGTTGCACTTCTGGTTGCACTTCTGGTTGCACTTCTGGTTGCACTTCTGGTTGCACTTCTGGTTGCACTTCTGGTTGCACTTCTGGTTGCACTTCTGGTTGCACTTCTGGTTGTTTCATATTCTTAGTCGAAAATGTCTGTTTATCTAAATAATTCATTCGACTTAATGCAGCCATTAGCTCCATATTCTCAATTTCTTCAGAATTCTCAACTCTGAGCTTATTAGAAACTCGAATTGGACTGACAGGTTGTCTAATTTTTTTGGGTATTGGTATTGCTATTCCTTCACCAAAATATTTTGCAATATTTTTCCCTCGATTAAGTCTAATGTTTTGCTCGTCCTCAATCATACCTGCTAATGAACGAGATAATCCGCGTTTTTTCTTAATAGGATATAACGGCCTGTTTATAGCTATTGTCTCAGATTTATTGACAACAGCTTTTTGAACTTCAGAAATTCCAACTGGTTCTGGTTCTGGTTCTGGTTCTGGTTCTGGTTCTGGTTCTGGTTCTGGTTCTGGTTCTGGTTCTGGTTCTGGTTCTGGTTCTGGTTCTGGTTCTGGTTCTGGTTCTGGTTCTAGTTCTAAAACTGGTTCTGGTTCTAAAACTGGTTCTGGTTCTGGTTCTAGTTCTAAAACTGGTTCTGGTTCTAAAACTGGTTCTGGTTCTAAATCTAATTCTGTTTCCAATGCTAGTACTGGTTCTAATTTTTGTGCTTCTTGCACCATTTCTAGTTCTAGTACCACTTCTTCTTTTTGTTTAAAAACTGGATTTATTTCATCTAATAGGTATTCTTCAAACAACATAAAATCTTCTGGTCTTTTCTTCAACTCTGAAAGGATTTTTATATAGTCGATTTCTTCAATTTTTTCATTAGATCTTTCTTGAAAACCATAATAAGGGGATGGAACTTTTTGAACTTTAAAAGGGGTCGAACTTCTTCCCTCTTGAAAAGGTGTCGCCACATGTTTTAAAGATTCTTTTGAATAGTTTGTTTGTTTGATTCTTTTTTCAAATTGTTTTTTTTGTTTTTTTAATTCATCTTGTTTTCTTTGTTCTTCTTTACCAATGGTTGAGAGATAATTTCTAACAGAAATATTATTTTTTTGAAAAGTTGTAAAATCAATTTCTGGATTTTTCTCGTTATTTTTTATTAGTTGTTTAGTTATTTGGCTATCATCATTATTTAAATGTGAATTTTTGAGAGAATCTTCCTTATTTGTTACTTTCTCTGTATCCCGATAGAAAGGAAATTTGAATTTTTTTTGACTATCTTTATTTTTTTGATAACTAGGTCCATCATATTTAGGCATGATGACCCTCCTTTCCTACCTTACTCCAAATCTTATTTTACCATAAAAAATAAAGTGATTATAGGTGCATTCTTTAAGAAACAGACAATATCCTTTCAATTTGCGCATAAAAAAGCCAATATAAAAAGCTATCTTTCAAAAAAACATTTCGTTTTTTTGAAAGATAGCTTTTAAAGTGCTTTCCCAGAATAACTTGGATCAATTCACTTGGAAAGTTTCACCTGTTATAGCAGAATCTGGTAAAACTAAGATACCTTTTTTTTCTATAGCATCTTTTATATTCAATTCTCGTGCAGAACAAATCATGCCATGACTTGGCCTTCCTCTTAACTCGCCATCCCATATCGCTAATCCATTAGGCATCAAAGCACCCACTTTGGCAACTACAACTTTTTGGCCCTGAGCAATATTTGATGCTCCACAAACAATTTGAAGAATTTCTCCATTGTCCACCTCAGTTTGTGTAATAGACAGGTGATCTGAATCAGGATGTGGATCACATTCTTTCACTTCACCGATGACAAATTTTGGAGAATCATCAATCTCTAAAATATCATAAAATCCCGCAGAAATGATGGATTTATTCAAATTTTTTATTTGTTCTTTAGTCAACAAGACTTGTCCTGTTTCACTATCCACTATATTTGAACTATTAAAAAAATTATATCCAACTGTTTGATTAGTCTCTTCTTTATAAATTCGAACAACATTATCTTTTTTTTCAAAATTTTGTTCCTTAGATTCACTATTCTCTAACATGACAATAATTGTATCTCCAATACCTTCTTTATTGTAAACACTAATCATTTTTAACTTCCTCATCTTGTTTTTTATTTCGTACTATCAAAACATCACATGGAGCATTACGAATGATGTATTCACTTACGCTGCCCATCATCCATCTTTCTACAATGTTCATACCTGTTTGTCCAACCACAATTAAATCAATTTGATAGTCATTAGGTATATCTTTTGATAACATTATTTTAGGTGTTCCTTGCACCATAATTGTTTGAACTTTTTTTATATTAGTTTCTTTAGCTTTTAATTTGTATTCTGCTAACATTTCTTCCATTAATTTCTTATCAACATCTATTCCTATTGCATCAATTGTACTTATTCCTGCAGTATCTACCATTCCTAAAGCATAAGCATTCAAATCAAATACGTGAGCGATAATCAACTCACCCTTATTTCTTTCTGCTATTTTAATTGCCTTCATAAGTGCATGTTCTGAAGATTCACTTCCGTCTACTGCAATCAGTATGCGTTGGTATTGTTGTGTATCTAACATAATAACATCTCCTCTTATTCATTTTTAATCATCAATTAAAGGGTTGCTATAAATTGTTCGATTTCATTTTTTGTTTTGCGGTCTTTATTAACAAACCGTCCAGTCTCTTCTCCATTTTCAAATGCTACAAAACTAGGTATTCCAAAAATTGATAAGTCACTACATAAATCAATAAATTTATCGCGATCAATTTCTATAAAATCAATTTCAGAGTGACTTTCGATAATTTCAGGCATAAGAGGTTTGATAAATTGACAATCCCCGCACCAGTCTGCTGTAAAGAAAAAAATCGTTTTTTTCTTAGCTTCTCTAACTATTATATAAAATTCCTCAACCGTATTTAATAATTCCAATTTAAATTCCTCTTTCTATCTTTAATTAGTTATTTTTTTTAATTGTTTCAAAAACACTGCGATCTAATGTACGAGCAACTTGAATGACCATTTCTTTTGCTGCAGCATAATCGTCAATATGAAAAACTGTTTGATGCGTATGGATATAACGAGCGCTGACTCCAATGACAGCACTTGGTACCCCGTTGTTCATTTGGTGAGCTGCTCCAGCATCTGTACCGCCTTTAGAAACAAAGTATTGATAAGGGATGTTGTGTGTTTCTGCAGTATCAAGCAAAAACTCGCGCATTCCTTTTAAAGTAATCATTCCAGGATCTTGAATTCTCAATAAAAAACCTTCACCAAGATGGCCAAATTTAGTTTCATCTCCTGTTAAATCATCTGCTGGTGAACAATCTACAGCAAAAAATAAATCAGGTTTAAATTGATGAACAGCGCCTTTAGCTCCACGTAAACCCACTTCTTCTTGGACGTTAGCCCCAGCAATCAAGGTGTTTGGTAATTCTTCACCTTGTAATTCTTTTAAAGCTTCAAGTACGACGGTTGTTCCATAGCGATTATCCCATGCTTTGCTTAAAATTTTCTTTCCATTTGCCATTTTAACTGTTTCAACTAATGGAACGATTGCATCCCCTGGACGAACTCCAAAAGCTTCGGCTTCTTCTTTAGAATCAAAACCAGCATCGAATAAAATATCAGCGATATCTAATTTTTTGTCAGCACCATCTTTGCCTCTCAATAAGTGAGGTGGAACTGATGAAGAGACACACGGATAGTCTCCTTTAGCTGTTTGAATCGTAAACCGTTGTGCCGATACAACATATGGATTCCAACCGCCTAATGGAACGACTCTAAATAAACCTTGTTTTGAAATGCTAGCTACCATGAAACCAACTTCATCCATATGTGCTGCTATCATAATTTTAGGTGCATTCTCAGCTTTACTTTTGCGAACTCCAAAAATACCTCCAAGTCCATCTTGTAAGACTTCGTCTACTAATGGAGTCATTTCTTTACGCATAATGTCGCGTATGCGATGTTCAAATCCACTTGTTCCTTGTGCTTCAGTTAATCTTTTTATCAAATCAAATGTTTTATCTTCCATTTTTGTCTACTCACATAAATTTTTTGTGGCTACCTATGTGATCTATCCCCCTTATAATCTTTCTTTATTCTATTATACCTTAAATCTTAATGATTTTAAGTGGGAATGCTTTAATTTCATTTATTTTTAAACATGGTATAATATAAAAAACATCTTAAATGGAGGAGTTTATTAAATGGCTTGTACAACTAAAGAAACAACACCGTACATTTTGGCTGGTGGCTTAATTTTTGGAACGGGACTTGCTTGTGGTTATTATTTTCATAAATTAATCACTAAAAAAAGAGCTATTCAAGGAGATACCATTTTAAAATACGTTAAACAATTATTTTTAAAAGAAGGTCCGATAGAAGGTTCTTGGATTGAGTTACAAAAAGTTCCGTTGCAAAAATTTGCTCTTAAAACTGACGTCTACTACGGGGGTATTTCAAGAATAGAAGAAGACCAATTGATTCAATATGAGTTTATCGCAGATGCTTATACTGGAAGTATATTAGACTTATACCGCGTCTAGCATAAAAAACGTTAGACCAAGAAAACATTCTTGGTTTAACGTTTTTTTTATTTCTCTTTTTTAGGAAATTTCACAACTACACGATTGATTCGACTGCCACGAGAAGAAAACTTTTCTTCATACTCCGTCCTAACATTCCCTTCAAAATCACTTTCGTGTAAATTCAACCACACTTGCTCAATTGTCATACCATATTTTGAAAAGCTAGCTAAAGAGTATTCAAATAACCCTTGATTATCTGTTTTAAAGTGGATTTCACCTTCAGAAACAAGAATTTGTTCATAACTTTCTAAAAAGCTCTTATACATTAACCGTCTTTTTTCATGCCTTTTTTTTGGCCATGGGTCAGAAAAATTCAAGTAAATTTGATCAACTTCTCCTTCTGCGAAATATTGTGTCACTGAACCTCCATTAACATGTAACAATTGCAAATTCGGTAGTTTTTCTTCAATCAATCTATCTAACGCAACAACTATGACACTCATTTGAAGTTCAATACCAATATAATTGATTTCTGGATGAAGCTTTGCCATTTCAGTAATAAAGCGTCCTTTGCCTGTACCAACTTCTATATGGATGGGATGATCATTGTCAAATCTTTCTTGCCACTTCCCTACCCAATTATCGGGTTGTTCTGGTATATATTGAGGAAATTCAGCAATTTTTTGTGGTGCATTTGGTTTACGTCTTAAACGCATATCTTTATTCTCCATTCCGTCTATTTTTGCATTGTCCTTTTAACTGTTTTACATAGAAAAATCCTCTTCAAAAGTAGAAAGAGGATTTGAATAACTGTAAACAAGTACCAATTTTCATCTTTTATTCAAAAAAATAATTTTCTCCTTGATAAAGGCTTTGCAACATGACAATATCTTTATTCATTTCATGGAACCATGTTTCTTGATGATGTTGTTTTGTTTGGAGCAAATAGTTCATTAAGGCATACCACTTTATCCGCTTTTTCAATTCTTCAGTTATTTCTGTGTCATAGTGTTCTAACCAATCTTCCCAATTATCTTTTGCGACATATTGGCAGAGCAACATACTTACATCCATAGCTGGATCGCATAACATAGCAGAATCCCAATCAACAAGATAAAGACGATTTTCATCTGATAAAAGCCAATTTTTTCGATAGATATCTCCATGACAAACTTTTGTTTCAACTGTGCTCATTAACTCTGCTTCATCTTTTAACTTTTTTATGATAAGTGATAATAAAGGATGAGTTTGTAAATCTAAAGACAGTTTTTCTTCATATTTTTCAATTAACTGATTAGGTGTAATTACTTCTCCGCCAACACGAGCGAGCATTCCTCTTAGTGTCACAGAATTATGTATTCGGCTAATGAGTTTTGCTACCTTTGGTGAAGACATTTCTTTTTTTGTAAGAGCTCTTCCGTTTAACCACTCTTGAGCAGTCAACACATCGCCATTACCAATACGTTTTGTCCACATCAATCTTGGCGTAATTCCTTCAACAGATAATGCAGCTAAAAAAGGTGAAGAATTTCGCTTCAAAAAAAGCTTTTCTTCTGCCCTTGTACCCATATAAGCTTGACCAGTGTCACCACCAACGGGATGCAGCTTCCATCCAGAATCTTTTTCAAAATCCATACCGAATCATTCCTTGCTTTATATTCTGAAACATTTCTACACAGACATGAAAAGCAAAACGGGAGTATAAAATCTTATTCTAAAAGTAAAAAAAGATTAGACCCGTTAAACCAATAGCACTAAATATTTATTTAGTTCACCTGCAACTCAAGACAAAAAAAGAACAGATATCACAAAAGACACCTATCTTCCTGTTCCTTTTCTATTTTAAATAGATTTTCTTTCTACGTCAAGCATATATACGTTCTTTTTCTAGAAATACTTATTTGAGTTTCTAACAACTGAGAGTACAAGCCTACACAGCCAATTTATCACATTTTTATTTATTTTATTTATATTTTACTATTCTAATTTTCTATATAAAAAATCAGCCATATGAGCTACTTGGCTGATTTTCCTAGTTTTTAATTATCTTATTTTTCCACACTGTAGTTCTACAGCATTTACATATAATTGTTGAAGTCTTTCTACTCCTGGTCCACGTTTTCCTTGTCCTACAGGATTCCCATCGATAAACGTTATCGGCATTGCTTCCATAGTAGTACTAGATGCAAATACTTCATCCGCTTCTTTCAGATCCTCAATCGTAAAGGCTTCTTCTTTAATTGATAATCCTGCTTCTCGAGCTACCTTTAACAACATTATTTTAGTAACACCTGGTAAAACAAGGTTCCCATCTGGATGAGTATAAATCGTATCATCTTTGATCATCCAAACATTTGAAGAAGAACATTCTGTAACTACTCCTTCACGATGAAGAATCGCTTCATCTCCACCCTGTTTATGCGCTTCATGTTTAGCCATAATATTACCGAGCAGGCTTATTGACTTAATATCACATCTCAACCATCGCATATCAGGTACAATAAAAGCGGTCATCCCTTTATCCATAGCTGCTTGGTCCCGCGGAACTATTGTAGTTGTAGCGGTAAAAACTGCCGGAACTAACTCAGGATTAGGATATGAATGATTTCTTGGAATTCCAATACCTCTAGTCAATTGCATGTATATATTACCAATATCAATATTATTTACTTCAATCAATTTACTTAACAATTGCTTCAATTCCTCTTTTGTGAAAGGTAAAATCAAATCAATTTTTTCAGCACTGGAAAATAAACGGTTAACATGTTCATTTAAAGTGAAAAACTTACCATTGTAAGCACGCACAACATCATAGATTCCATCCGCAAATTGGTATCCTCTATCTTCCATGTCAATTTTAACTTCACTACGCTCAACGATTTCATTATTCCAAATTACTTTCATTTTTTTTACCTCTCTCTTCAAATTAAAATAGATATATTTTTTTTCTATCATATCAAAAAAAAGTCCATTGCGCATTTAAAAGTTTAGCTGGTAGTTTTATTTGCTTTGTTATTGCTGTAATTTCATCATTTTATTTATTCGAATAGGCAGATAAAACTGACAAAAACCTAAATTGAAACCTACGCTAACTACTAATAAAATAAGCACTTCTATAACTGACAAGTGAATTGCAGATACAGCCGTAATCAATAACCCTTCGAATATCATTAACAATAATACAAGTTTTTTTAGTGACTGAAGTTTATCCTTTTGTTTTATCGGGTATAAGATAGTTAACGATAAATCATCAAAATGAAAATAGAGTGGTAATAATTGAAATCCTGTCAAGTACAAAAAGACTCCTATAAAGAAAATACTTAAGATGAAGGAATTGCCTAAACTACTAAGCAACATAGCAATGGCCGTCAAACGAATGTACAAGCCGCTGTACTCAGTACTTCTCAAAAAAGCTCTAGCATAGAGGTAGTAAAATACATTACTATTAGTTTTTTTGATTTTTTTCAAAAAGATATCCAAGTAAGCTCTTCTTTTAACAGAACTTTTTAATGCTGGAATATCTGTAAATAAGTTAATAAATTGGTAAATCCTTTTCATTCTATTTGATTCACCTTTTAATATTTTTTCCCATTGATATATTAAGGTATCATTCTTTCGATTCAATAAAAAGCGATAACTAATACTTACAACCGCAGCTAATAATAATCCAGCTAGTGGGCTAATAAAAAGAGCCACACTCGATACAATAAAGTAAATACCAAATAAAACCAGACGTATTTTAATCCATTCTTTTGGTTCTTTTATTTTTAAATTTAGTACTTGGGCGTTGAGTTCTGTTTCTTTTAAAATAATTAACATTGGAACAAAATAAAGCATATCAGAAAAAGCAAATCCGGCCATTGCAACCAGTAATGGCATTAACACAGCTACAGCAACAACACTAACAAAACTAGGCAGCCATAAACTTCTCCATTTAGCTTGGTTAAAATAATCTTCCATAGCCGTTTCTTTAGGTAGCATAAATACTGCATCAGCTGGTTGAATAAGCGTAGCTAATTTGCCAACACTTAGCACTACTGTAAAAATGACTGTTCCGACTATTTGACCTTTTACATCATAAACCGTTATTGTTTTCAGATAATTTGAATAAGCATAACCCATAGCACCGACTAAAAATAAACAAACGATTACAAAATGGTCATTAAAAATATACTTTAGATACTTCATCATTTTCTTTTGATGTCGTTTAACTCGTTGCTTCCATATTTCTATCATCATTTGCTATCCTCTTCTTTTGTTAATTGAATATACAATTCATCTAAGGTTGCATTTGGCATATTAAAAGTCATTTGCAAATCTTCCAAAGTTCCTTCAGCTTTAACTTTACCGTCATGTAATAAAACAAACCCATCACATTGCCTTTCAGCTGTAGCTAATATATGAGTTGACATTAGAATAGAAGCGCCTTGTTTTTTCATCTCTTCCATTAATTCCAGCAGTGCATTGATACCTAGAGGATCTAACCCTACGAAAGGTTCATCTATAATGTATAAGCTTGGCTCTACTAAAAACGCACAAAGAATCATAACCTTTTGCTTCATTCCTTTAGAGAAATTAGCTGGGAACCACTCTAATTTTTTTTCTAACCTAAATGTTTTTAATAATTTCTTTGCACGTTCATGCGCAATTTCAATGGGTATATCATATGCCATTGCTGTAATCTCGATGTGTTCTTTTAGCGTAAGTTCTTCATATAAAACAGGCGTTTCAGGGATAAACCCAAATTTTTTACGGTAAGTTTCTTTGTCATTTTTCAGTGTTAGACCATCTATACTGATTTCTCCCTTTTGAGATTGTAAGAGGCCAATAATATGTTTTATAGTTGTACTTTTACCGGCTCCATTTAAGCCAATTAATCCAATTAATTTTCCATTTCCTACTTCAAAAGATACGTCTTTTAATACAGGTATTTGACTATAGCCTCCTGTAATATGTGCTACTTTTAAACTCATAATTATTTAGTCCCTTCTATACATGTTATTGTAGTTATTGTACCATAAGAAAAGAAGAGAATCTTTTCTCTTTTAATGCGTTACTGTTTCACTTTCTTTAACTTTTATGATACATTTACTGAATAAGAGAACCCATTTCTCAATTCACCACATTTTGCATATAAAGATTTAATAGTAGAAAGAAGGGGACTAAATGGCAGATTGTATTTTCTGTAAAATTATCAATAATGAAATACCTAGCAGAAAAGTTTATGAAGATGATGACGTTGTAGCTTTTTTAGACCTTACACAAGTTACACCAGGTCATACATTAGTAGTTCCAAAAAAACATGTGTCCGATATTTTTGAAGTAGATGAAATATTAGCAGCTACTATTGGCGGTAAAATTCCAAAAATTGCAAAAGCAATCAAGAATTCTAACCCTAAGATTAAAGGAATGAATATTATAAATAATAATGGTAAAGTAGCTTACCAATCGGTTTTTCATTCACACATACATATCTTGCCTCGATTTGATGAGCAAGATGATTTTTCTATTCATTTCGGTGATCATTCTGAAAATTTCACATCTGAAGAATTAGATAAAATAGCATTAACAATAAAAAGCAAATTGGAGGGATAATAATGGCTAATCATTTTATGAATGGCTTAATTTTAGGTGCTGCTGCTGGAGGAATTTATGGTCTTCTTAAGTCTCCACACACTGGCAGAGAAAATAGAGTTGTATTAAAATCTTATATTGATGATACAACAGTACTTGTAAACGATGTTTCAAAAAGTGTCAACGATTTAAAAGGAGCAATAGCTCAATTAACCAATGAAGGAAAAACGTTGGCTGAAGAATTTACACAAGATATAAAAGAATCCGTTGACGAATTTTCATATGAAGCTGAGCCTCGTATGCGTCGTATTCAAGAACATACCGAAAAATTAACGGCTGATATGGAAGATTTAACTCAGAGTATGAAATAAAATATATTTATTGTATCTTGTTTTATGAGGTTGAGACTAAGGTCTCTACCTCATTTTTTTGTATTTAGACGCTGATTTGCTCTACTATGCGAGTAAAAATTACTCATTTTTCGTAATTTCTTCAGATTTATGTTTTTTTTGTGATTTTTAATTGACTTTAAACTAAATATTAAGATTTTAGATTTTTTTATGTAAATGAGTATGGTATATTTATAGCTGTTATCATGAAATGTTTATTTATAGCAAATATAAGAAATGGATGTGTTAAAGAATGAAAAAATTATTACTAGTTACGGCTACTATCATAGCAGGACTTACAATTGCCGGCTGTTCTGATAGTACTGTTGCCTCTTCAACTGCAGGAAAAATTACAGAGGAAGAGTTTTATGACTCAATGAAAGAAACTGTAGGAACAAGTATGTTACAACAATTAATCATTAAAGATGTTTTAACAGATTTATATGGTGAAGTTGTTACAGATGAAGTAGTAGATAAACAATATACTACTGAAGAAACTTCTATGGGTGGAGCCGAAGCATTTGAAAATGTTATGTTGCAACAAGGTTATACTCCTGATAACTATAAAGACACGATTCGTTTAAATCTTTTAATTGAAGAAGCAGTAAAAGATAAAACTGAGTTTACTGAAGAAGAAATTCAAACTGCTTATGATGCATATGTGGCACCAGTCAAAGCAGCTCATATTCTTGTAGAAGATGAGGAAACAGCAAAAGATCTTATCACTCAATTAAATGATGGTGCTGATTTTGCAGAACTTGCTACTGAAAATTCAGCAGATACTGCTACTGCAGCTAATGGTGGAGAAATAACTTTTTCAACCGGTGAAATGGTTGCTGAATTCGAAGAAGCCGCACTTGCTTTAGAAGAAGGCGAAACAACAACTGAACCAGTCGCTACAGAATATGGCTTCCATATTATTAAAATGATTGAAAAACCTGAAAAAGGATCATTAGAAGAAGAAACTGACACTATAGAAGAACAATTATTAACAACTAAATTGGCTGATAGTGCTTATATTCAAGAAGTTATTTCAGGAATCATGCAAGATGCTAACATTCTTATCGAAGATGAAGACTTGTCTACTGCCATGGATTCTTACTTGGTAACTGAAGAAGAGTCTGCTACTGAAGAATCTGCTACTGAAGAATCTGCTACTGAAGAGCCTGCTACTGAAGAGCCTGCTACTGAAGAGTCTGCTGCTGAATAATCATTCAGCTCTCTGAAAGTTCAATAAAGTAGTTATTTATATTAGATAACAAGTAAAAAGGGTTTAGGACTAATGTCCTAAACCCTTTTTACTTGTTTAATTTTCGTTAGTCTTTTCTGATTCATTTGGCTTATAAAATGATCGATTATCTAATGCAAAGATTCTCTCTGTAAATAAACCAGGTTCAGTTTTATTTAACGAAGAATTCAACATAGTTATAGTCGCATCTAGATTATCAATCATAGATAAAATTTCAGCTTCTCTTAGTTTCGGTCTAACCGGGGAACCATATTCAAGCTGTCCATGGTGGGCTAAAACCATATGTTTTAAAAGGAGTACATCTTCACTTTTTTCATCAATTTTTAGTGCAATACAGGCTTTTGTAATTTCTTCATCTACAATAACAATATGTCCTAATAGATTTCCTTCTAACGTATATTCAGTAGCAATCGCCCCAGAAAGTTCAACGATTTTACCTAAGTCATGCAAAATAACTCCTGAATAAAGTAAAGGCCGATTAATTTCCTTGTATTGATCCGCTAACGTCTTCGCGATTCTCAACATTGACACCGTATGAAAAGCTAGACCACCAGTAAAAGCGTGGTGAAACCTTTTTGCTGCTGGATACTGGAAGAAAGATTTTTGATGATGATTTAATAAAAAGCGTACAATACGGTTCATATTGGCATTCGTAATTTCAAACAAAGTATCATTTATTTCTTCCAACATATCTTCTTTTTTTAATGGTGCTCTTTCAACGTATAAATCTGGATTATCTGGATCGCCAGATTTCGTTCCCATAATTTTAAATAATTTAATTTGAGGGTTTCCTTGGTATAATTCTCGTTTTCCAGAAACTTTCACAACTTTTCCGGCAGTAAAGGCAGCAATATCCTCTTCCGGTGCGTCCCAGTATTTACCATCCATTTGACCACTTTTATCTTGAAATGTAAAAGCAATAAATTTTTTGCCATTTTTTGCAACTCGAATATCTGCAGATTTAATTAATAAATAAAGCTCAAAGGTCTCATCGTTCTTATACTCAAATAATCTTTTCCCCATTTGAATCCCTCTTTCTATTCACTACTTTTCTTTATTATAACATTTCTACTTGTTCTTTTCGAAAAACATCTGTAACTGATTCATCAAATGTAAAATAAAACACTTGTACGTCTTCACTAATTTGCTCTAATAGTTGATACATTTCTTTTTTACGTTGTCGATCAAAATTCACGAAACCATCATCAACTAATAACGGGAGTTGAATTAGGTCATTGGCATTTTTTACAAATGAAAAACGCAAAGCAACATAGAGTTGTTCAGCTGTTGCTTGAGATAGTTCAAAAGCTTCAAATAAAGTACCGTCTTTTCTTTGAACCGTGATTGTCTGATCTTTCAAAAAAACATTTTCATAGTTACCTTTTGTTAAAGTATTGAAAAAATATGCAGTGTCTCGAATAGTGGCTGGGAAACGATCTTTTCTGGCTTTAGTTAATGTACGTTCAATAAGTTCAGCCGCTATCTTGTATACGGTCCATTCATCAACTAGAATTTGTGTTTCACTTTTTAAATTGGCATATTCTTGCAGCAATTCTGAATACTCTCCACCAACTTCTAAATTTTTCAAAGCAACTTCTATTTTAATTTTTTTGTTTAAGGTACTTTCGATTGCTTCCTTTAAATGTTTAAATTTTATCTTTATACCTTGAATACTTTCCAGTAAGGCAGCCTTATCACGATAGGTTTCAAGCAATTCGCTGTATTCGCCAACCTGCTGCTCTAATAAATTTAATCGAGCAATTTTTATTGTTAATTCTTCACTTAATACATATTTCTTGCGAAATTCTTCTTCTGTTTTAACTTTAATAGAATGTAAAAGATGTATACGCTTTTGTTCAAATTCTTTTTGTTGCATAATGAATTGCTCAATATATTGATGAACTGCTTTTTGCTGCTTTGCAAGATTTTTAATTTTTTCTTCATCAGCTGTAACTTCTTTGAAAAAATGTTTTATTCCCTCAATCAATTGTTCGTGGTTAGTCCAGTCAACAAAAATAACAGGTTCCAAGTAACTAATTTCCTCTTTCCACATGGCAACTCTTTCTTCTTTTTTTCTTAACTGTTTTTGTTTCTCCTGTATACTGTTAGCTTTCTCTCTTATTCCTTCAAAAATATCAACTTTTTCTACTAATTCTTTTATCAGATAATGTAATGGGTAACCATATTCTCGTTTTAATAACTGAAATTCTTGTTCAATAATCGATTTTTGGCTATTGGCTTTTTCACTTTGAGACTGTTTTTCATTTAATTCAAGAATCACTTGATCGATTTCTGCAAGTTTTTCTCTCCATTGTTTTCGGATCTCCGTTTGCTGGATATATTCTTCAAACGAATATGGATATTCTTTGATTTCTTCTTTTTTACTTACAATCTTTCTTTTCTTAATCATTGACCATATACTATAAAAAGCTGATCCCAAACCAATAACTATGAGTAGTAAGCCAATTTCATTAGAAAGATATTGACCTAACGCACTTAAGAGTAGTCCACCTATTAAGCTAACAAGGTTTTTCTTGCTGAATGAATTTATCCTTTTCTTTGCTACCTTAGTATCCGCAAACTGATTAAAATTGCTCTTTTCTAACTGATCGTTTACTTCTTGGTAGGTTTGATTATTCCAAAGTCGTTTTTCCAATTTATCAAGTTGATCCCCTAAGGATTCTTGTTGAAAATTCAAAAACGCTATACGTTCGATTAATTGTTTTTCACATAAATTAATTTGATTTTGTTTATCGTGTAATTCATTTAATTTATTTCGACTCTCCACTGTTATAACAGCAGGTATATCTTGTAGCTCCTGTAGCCCCAGTTGTTGCTTTTCACGTAAAAATTGATATTCAGTCTCTGAAAGGGTTTCTTTAATAAACCCTACCTCTTGTAACGTTGCTTGGATATCATCTAACTGATCCATTAACTGAGTAATTTTATCCCTATGTTCAATAAAGATTTTTAAAGACCGGGTCTCTTCAGTCTTGTTGTTAAGATAATTCAGCTTTTCTTGTTGTTGGTTAATGGTTAATTTTAGTTGATTTATTTCTTGATTGTAATGGTTCAGCTGATACAATCCATCTTTAGGCAATTCAACTGAATGTTCTTTCTTTATTTGCTGCTGAATATCTTGCATTTCACTAAAAAGGACCCAGTTATTTTCTAATTGGTTTAACTTAACTAATTTATCTTCATAATGAGTTTGTTGTTCTTTAAAACTAATTAACTCTTTTTCTAAGTTATCCTTTTCAAGCAACCAATTCATATACTGACTATTTTTTTCTTTAGCTAATTTCATCTGTTTTCTTTTCGCTTCAACTTCTGCCATTTTTTTATTGATAATAGTTACGCGCCCATTAGGTTTAAACAACTTGCTTGCTTCTACTTGGAACTTATCTGCAACCTTTAATAACTGTTCATTTCCAATTGTTCCTACACTTAAAAAGTAGCGATTTAATTTTTCACGATTTAACTGTTGTACTTTTTGCAGTCCAGTTAAATTAAAAGAGAATAAAGCTTGATAGGTTGCTTTATCAAGTCCAGATAAAATCTTTTCCAGAAAGTCTTCTCCGCCCGTTTCACCGCTAGCAAAAGTTATTGTCACGTTTCCGTTAGCTTTTCCTCTTACACGTTCAATTTGAACATCTCCATATTGAGTTCCAGTCAAAAAGAGCCTTCCGCCATACTGACTGCTGCTTTTAGGCTCGTACCTCAGCTCGGAACTTATCTTAGAAGGAAATCCAAAAAGAATACTATGAATAAACGACATGATTGTAGTTTTTCCTGCTTCATTTTCACCATAAAATAATTGCAAATTAGTTATATTTTCAATTTTGTGATCTACCCATTTTCCATAGCCATATATTTCAATTGATTCAATCTTCAAGATCATCACTTCTTTCAAATCCTAGTTGGTTACGAACCAATTCTATAGCTTCTAGCACTATTTTTTTTCGATAGTGTTCTTCACGTGTTTCTACAACTTCTTCAATCCCTGGGAAATCAAAAAGTGCATTAGTTGATTCGTTAAATAGATTTTCTTTTTCAATTTCACTTTGTACTTTAGCCCATTGTTCTGGAAAAAGCTTTTGAATAGCAGGTATATGATTTTCAATTTTCATTTGTAATTCTATCTTGTGAACCCAGACGAAAGTTTCTGTTTTCGAAATTTGCTGTAAAGCTTCTACTATTTCACCTTGCTGGATTTTTTTTACAACTCCTTCAAGCAAACATTCGCTGTCTATTAAACGAATCGAAAGAAAAAGGCTATATTTTTCATTTTTTTGTTCTTCAATAGTTGTTTTTAAAGCTTTATAAACCTCATCTAAATTTTTCATTTCCTTAACAGAGAGTTCAATAGTCTTCCATTGAATGGCTGCGGTAGAGCAAAATTCAGTTAGTACACCTGATTCAGCTAAATTTACTAATTCAAATCCTTTTTCTCCACTTTCTTTACTGCTTCTTCCTTGAGTATTTCCAGGATAGATAATAGGAGGGTTTTCAGCTAAATGGTGTCGTTTATGAATATGACCTAAAGCCCAATAATCATACTTCTTACTTCTTAACTCTGAAAGTGTAAACGGAGCATAATTTCCATGTTCTGAATCTAGACCTTCTGAAAAGCCATGCAGTAATCCTATATGATAAGTCGCTTGAGGATGTTTTTCTGGATAATCATTGATTTTTCTTTCAAGAATCCATCTTTTATCATAACTAAAGCCGGTAATAGCTATTTGTTCATTTCCCTTAGTCATAAGCCATTTTGTTTCTACTTGTTCATTAAATAAAATAACATTATCCGGCATATCTAAATGTAATCCCGTATTTTCGATGTAATCATGATTGCCATGCAATAGATATACGGGTATTTTTAATTCGTTCAGCCTTTCCATTTCATTTCGTAAATAGGCTTGTGCTTTAACACTTCGTTCATCATTATCATAAATATCTCCAACTAGACAAACAAAATCTACATTTTTTTTAATTGCACTATCTACAATACTGGTTAAAGCAGAAAATGTAGATAAATAAATAGCATTCCAAATAAAATCAGGCAAACCCTTTAAACCAATAAAAGGACTGTCCAAATGTAAATCAGCTGCATGAATAAACTTAACCATTTTAGTCTTTTATCTCCTTCCTTGTACGTTCTATTTTAAAGGGCACATATGTTCCATTAATGTCAGAAAAAAAGAACTCACTACTCTTTCATAATAGTGAGTTCTTTTTAATCATCTATCATTATGCTTGATAAACATCTTGAACAGGTTTCATAATGATTCGATTTAAATCTTCAATCAACGTACTTAACCGTTGTTCAGATTCCATTAAATCTTTAATAACTTCATTATCACCAGAAGTTTGCGCTAATTGTTGAGCTTCAGCAATTTCATCTTCAGTAATTTGTTCTCCTGACATTTGCTTTTGTTGCAATTTCATTTGAACTTCTTGGAATTCATGATACATTTTGCTAGCTGCTTCATCTTTTTTTACTTCATTAAAAGCGGCCACTAATGTAATGTACTCCTCGCTATCTCTTAATTCTTTTTCTAAACTGTTAGCTGTATCATAGATATTTGTACTCATAATAAAATTCACACTCCAATTCAAATTTTTGTTTTCATCTTAATTATTATATCATTTCACACACTTTTTTTCCAATATTCTCGGCTAAATCATCTGAATTTTACTATTTATTGTGTTACTTTATTTTTAAAGCCATTGAATAAATTCCCAATTTTATCCTTCAAAATATCTGATTTTTCTTTTACTTTACCGCCTAATGAATCAACTGTATCTTTTATTTCTTGCTTCCAATCACCAGAATCCACTTCATTTTTTTCTTCTGCAGCAATAATTTCTGCAGCACTTTCTGTATTAAAAGATGTCAACTCTGTATAAGGTAAAATATTTTCCATTTGTATTTTAAACAATGGACCGACACCTGTAGAGCTACCTGTTTCCATATAATGCTCCTCATCCGTTGGATCAAATCCCATCCAAGTCGTGATTACAATATCAGGGGTGTAACCCACTGTCCATTGATCGGTTGTACCACCTTCGTCATTAAAGGTTACCTCAGTACTCCCAGTTTTACCGGCTATTGTGTAACCTGATGGATTATTGTTTCGTGCTGTCCCATTTGAAAATACTCCCATCAACATACTCGTCATTTGATCTGCCACTTCTGGAGTAGTAACTTTTTTCTTTTCGGGTTCCGTGTTGTCAGCAATGACAGCACCTGTAGCATCAACGATTTTAGTAATGAAATGCCCTTCACTCATGACTCCCTCATTAGCGAAAGTTGTATAAGCACTCGCCATCTGAAGTGGGGATACGCCTTTACTTAAGCCTCCCAATGCTAACCCTAAGTAGCCATCTCCTTCAGCACCTTCAACAAGAGGTATTCCGAATTCTTCAACTTTTTTAAATCCATTATCTAATCCAATTTCATTTAGAAGCCATACGGCAGAGGTATTTTTGCTCTCTGCCAATGCTTGATACATAGGGACTTCTCCTTCATATTGATAGTCAAAATTTTCAGGAGTATAGTTATCTTCACCATATGAAATCGGCTCATCAACAAGCATTGAATCAATCGTGTATCCTTGTTCTAGAGCCTCAGTATAAACAGCTAAAGGCTTCATGATAGAACCAGGCTGTCTGACTGTTTGTGTAGCATAATTAAACCCTCTAAATGTATGCTCTTTTCGTCCTCCATATATCGCAAAAACTCCGCCTGTTTTTGGGTCTAACGCCACAGAACCGCTCTCTAAAATTGTCCCATCTTCTGCATTTTGAAATAAATAATTATTTTCATAAGACTCATCCATCGCACGTTGGTAATCTTGATTTAATGAAGTATAAACTTTATATCCTTTATTTAAGACTTCTTCTTCACTTAAACCGTATGTGTAGATGGCCTCACTCAGTACAGCATCAAAGTAAGAAGGGTATTGATACCCCTCTTTTCCCGAATAGGCATCTACTAATGTTAGTCCTGTAGCTTTTATTGCATCGACTTCTTCTAAGGGCACAATTTCATTTGTCCCCATTAAGTCCAGTACCGTATTTCTTCGAGAAATAGCCGCATCATAATTATCAATAGGATTATAATTTGTAGGAGCTTTTAACATCCCAGCTATTGTTGCCGCTTCTGATAAAGTAGTATCAACTGCAGATTTTCCAAAATATTTTTGCGAAGCGTCCTCTACCCCCCATACTCCATTTCCAAAGTACGAATTATTAAGGTACATTTCTAAAATTTCATCTTTAGTATAGACTTTTTCAATTTCAATAGCTAAAAAGAGTTCTTTTAATTTACGAATAAAGGTTTGATCTAATGTCAAATAAGCATTTTTAGCTAATTGTTGGGTAATCGTGCTCCCGCCACCAACGATATTCCCTCCATTAATAACATACCCAACGGCCGCCCTTGCAATCCCAATTGGGTCAAAACCTGAGTGTTTATAAAAGCGTTTATCCTCAGTTGAAATAACAGATTTTTCAATAGATTCAGATATATTATCAATCGAAACAAAGGTCCCCTTTTGTGAATAAAGTGTCCCGGCTTCTTCGTTATTGACATCATAAATCGTCGTTGTTTGTTCCAAACCTGCTTTTAGCGTAGAAACGTTTGCAGTTTTTGCTAAAAATAATAAATACGTACTGGCTACTAAAGCCATAGTTAACATAACTAAAAAAATTAGTTTATTAACATGATATCTTTTCCAAAATCGTTGCCGTTTTTGATGAAACTTTATCAGATAAGGTTTCACCCATTTCCAAAAAACAAGCAAGTTTCTTTTTATCTTAGTTAAAAAAGGGGATTCATTCATTCGCATTCATTCCTTAATAGTAATTTTTTAAATTGACCTTAGTTTTACTTAGTGTATCAAAAAAATATTAAAGACACATCCTACTTAAGGAGGGCATGTTTAAAATCAAATAATTTACTTAGTTTTTTATACATTTTTCTTTATCATTTTACCATATTGATGTAGAGTAAAGTTAAAGACTTTGTTAAAATGAAAAAGCAGATTTATTGTTTGATCTAAGTTTAATAATTAAGGATGAGGTGAGAACTTGGGACAGAAAATAAAATAGGGGGATTAGTTTATCAAAAGAATAGTCTAATTTTTAATGCTAGTTCTTTTGGTTCCTTTCAACTTTGTACTTATCCTCATCCTGTGGAATTTACGGTTTAATAATTGAAATGCTCTTTGTATGAAAACCAAACATCACTAAATATCATTAGAAACCATATTACAAGGAGGTGAAGTCTACGTTATCACTTCAACGTAGACAACAATTTGTCAATTACAACTGGAATCATTGTATTCTTTATTATTTTATTTCTCGCATCACTATTCGTAATGTCGGAATTTGTACTAGTCCGTATTCGTCCGTCAAGATTGGATTACTTAATTGAAAATGGCGATAAACGAGCTATTCTATTAAAAAAAATGACACAAAAATTAGATACTTATCTCTCAGCTACCCAACTGGGTGTGACGATAACTTCATTAGCAATTGGTTGGTTAGGAGATCCTACTTTTGGTCGCTTATTCGATCTTATGTTTTCATCTTTTTCTATTCCATCTTCTGCTTCAACAATTGCTTCCATTATTTTATCTTTTACCATTCTAACTTCTCTTCAAGTTATTATTGGAGAACTGGTACCTAAAAATATTGCAATTAATAAGACAGAACAAATTGGGCTCTTTATTGCCAAGCCTTTACAGGCATGGTACCGTATCATGTATCCTTTAGTATATTTATTGAATCGTGTCGCAAATAGTATTTCACGTCGAATTGGTATGAAAAACATCAGCGAGCCTGAAGAAGGTGTTTCTGAAGAAGAGCTTCGCATAATTATGGGAGAAAGTCTAAAAAGTGGCGAAATTAATCGTGATGAATATCAATTTGTAGAAAACGTATTTGCATTTGACGATCGAATGAGTCGTGAAATCATGGTACCTCGTACGGAAATGGTAACCGTATCAACATCAATGACTCTAAGAGAAATAGCTCAATTAGTTAGTAAAGAACGCTTTACCCGTTATCCGGTAATCAAAGATGGCGACAAAGATATTGTATTAGGGATCATAAATACAAAAGAAATTTTTGCTGTCTATGTGGACGCTGTCGAAGCAAAATTGTCTGAGACGTTTAGCTTTGCAGAGTACATTAGACCCATTATTTCTGTTATTGAGACCATTCCTATTAAAGAACTTCTAGTTAAAATGCAAAAAGAACGGAATCAAATCGCCGTTCTTGTTGATGAATACGGTGGAACCAGCGGTATTATTTCAATGGAAGATATTGTTGAAGAAATTGTTGGCGATATTAGTGATGACTATGAAGTTGTCGGTGAGCCAGAAATCAAAAAAATTGGCGACCATCATTATCGTGTGAGTGCAAGAATGTTGATTGATGATGTAAATGATATTTTTGGTCTTTCTATTGAAGAAGAAGATGTCGATACCATCGGTGGCTGGATGATGAATCAAAAATATGATATTTCTATCGGCGAAGAACTAACCTTTAATAATCATATTTTTATAGTTATCAAAGCTGGTAATGGAACACTTGAAGTCATTGATATCTTAAAGAAAACTCCGCAAGTCGCTATGAATGAAATAAATTAACTTATTTCTAAAAATGTAAAAGAGCACCGCGCTAATTCAGCGCGGTGCTCTTTTACATTTAACATTTTTTCACTATTCTGCTTTGACTTTCTTTAACTTTGCTCAGCTACTTGAATCAATTGCTGAATAATTTGATTTACTTCAAGTAAATCCTTGGCGTTGGCGCCACTCGCTAGTGGATGGCCTCCGCCATCATGTTTTTTTGCTACTTCATTAATAATGGGACCTTTAGAACGTAATCGACAACGGAAACGACCATCTGGTTGTTCAACGAATATCCCCCACAAAACAACTTCTTCCAGTGTACTAGGTAAAGAAACGATTGCAGAAGTTTCGGCATCTTTGACGCCAAATTGTTCCATAATAGCTTTAGTCAAAATAACTTTACCTACACCCGAAGCATGAATATCTATGTTTTGTAAAACATATCCAGATAATTGAGCTACTTTTCGAGACATTGCAGTCATTTTACGATTGATTTCATCAGGTTTAAAAGGAAATTCCATTAAATCAGCCACGATACGCATCGTTTTAGATGTGGTAGCTGGATATAAAAATCGGCCAGTATCTCCGACAATACCCGCATACAATAACTCAGCAGCTTTAGTCGTCATTATTAATTCATTTTTATAATGAAAACAAAAATCTGCAATAATTTCACTTGAGCTACTGGCTTTCGTATTCACTACAGTAATATCTCCATAATCATCATCATTAGGATGGTGATCCATTTTGATTAAAATTTTACCTTGGCTGTATCTTTCATCACTGATACGCGGTGTATTTGCAGTATCCGTCACAATAACTAAAGCTTCCTGATAAGCTTCATCTGGAACGTCATCCATTTCAGTTAAATAATTCAAATCACCTACTGGACCACCTGCTTTTAACACTTTTTTAGTTGGAAAACTAGCTTTTAATATTTCTGCCAGTCCCCCTTGAGATCCAAGAGCATCTGGATCGGGATTTTTATGTCTATGAATAATAACCGTTTCCGATTCTTTAATTGCTTCAAATATTTGATTATATAGTCTTATCGTCATTATTTTTCCCCTTTAGCTTTTTTGCATCAATTGGCAGACTACTGTCGCTTTCGCTACTAAAACAGTATCTGTATAAACTTCAATATCTAATTTTGCAGTCCTTCTACCTATTTCGAAAACACGTGGTCTGATTTCTATTTCACTGCCAAGTTGAACCAATTTCAAATAATATAGATTCATTTGTTCAAGTATGGCATTCTTTTTTTGAAAAACAACCAAAGTATTTTTTGCTACAGTAGTGATGACTTCACTTAATAATCCAAATGAAAGTGTTCCAACATTATCGGTCATTTGAGGTGTAACTTTAAACTTATAATAAGGAATTTCAGAAGAATCTAATTTTGAAGAAGATGTTGAAATTTCTATATTCTCATTGATTTGATCAGATAATGTATCTCCCATTTGTGGTTGATGTTGAGAGGATTGCATGGATTTCATAACATCCTGCCTTGAAACGATACCAATAAGCATTAAATTATCTTCAACGATAGGGATAACTTCTAAACCATCCCAAATCATTAAGTGTCCAACACTTGCAACACTCATATGCACTTTTGCAAATGTAGGATTTTTTGTCATCACTCGTTCGATACTTACATGATCCTGTTTGCCAATAATGTCCTTAGCAGTGACCATTCCTATTAAACGACCTTTTTTATTTACTACTGGAAATCGTGTATGCTGACTTTGATTATTCAGTTCCCGATAGTCTAATACTAATTGATTGGCTGTTAAATAAAGCGTTTGATCAGCCTTGGTATAAATATCATCCACCAACATAATTTCTTTTTTGATCAGTTGGTCTGTGATTGCTCTATTGATCAAGGTTGCTACAGTAAAAGAATCATATGTTGTCCTTAACACGGGCATTTTCAATTTATTCGCTAATAAAATAATTTCTTTATTTGTGTTAAAACCACCAGTGATTAACACTGCAGCACCATGTTCAAGAGCTATTTTTTGTACATTTTCACGATTTCCTACAATCATTAAAGAACCTGGTGTAATATAACGAACCATTGCTTCTTCTGTCATGGCACCAATAATAAACTTACTTAGATCTTTATCTAGCCCTTCTTCACCACCTAAGATATCGCCATCAATAATTTTCACAACTTCTCCATAGGTTAACACTTCAAAAGTTTCTTTTATTTTACGTTCAATACGAATGGTTCCGACTCTTTGAATCGTTGAAACTAATCCATTCGTTTGAGCCTCTTTAATAGCTCGATAAGCCGTTCCTTCACTCACACTCAAATTTTTTGCAATTGATCGAACTGAAATTTTTTCCCCGACTGGTAAGGTTTCAATATAGGTTATGATTTGATCATGTTTTGTAGCCATTCATTTACCTCCATACTATACATTAGACACATCAAATATTTCGCCTATTTCTAATGCTAGTCCTTGCTCTTCAGGTAAACTTATGCAAAATTCTTCAGCATTCTGTTTAATTAACGGGAAGGTATTGTAATGAATTGGGACAGCTTTCTTTGCTTGGACATAACTTGCAGCAATAGTTGCATCTTCTGGTCCCATAGTGAAATTATCTCCAATAGGTAAAAAGGCCACGTCTATAGCTTTATACGCTCCAATTAACTTCATATCAGTAAACAAAGCGGTATCTCCCGCATGATAAATCGTTTGTCCATCCGCACTAAAGATAATTCCCGCAGCTAGTCCTAAAGTGATTGCTTCTCCCTCTATTTCATAAGAAGAACCGTGAATAGCTTGAGTCATTTTAACTTCTCCAAAATCAAATTGATGTTTGCCACCCATTTGCATACCATGAGTTTTTAAACCTTTCTTTTCAAAAAATGATGCAATTTCTACATTTGCAACAATTAATGCTCCTGTTCTTTTTGCGATAGGTTCTGTATCACCAATATGATCATTATGTGCATGTGTCAAAAAGATCACATCAGCTTCAACCGTATTAGGATCTAAATCACTGTTAGGATTTCCAGTTATAAAAGGATCAATCAAAATAGTAACTCCTGAATTTGTCTGTATTTGTACGCAAGACTGACCGTGCCAAGAAATTTTCATATTTTTGTTCCCCTTTCATCGTCAAAATAAGGTAACACAGATACTATTTATTATACCGTTGAGAAAAAGAGATTGCAATTGATGGTGTTATGTAACACTATTTAATAACTAATCTCTTTGTCCCATAAAGGCAAAATAATATTTTCGTAAGCTAATGGATCCAAATTGGTGACTGTAATGCCTAATAATCGTATACCTCTATCCATTATTCCAATTTCATCCCAAAGATTTTGAGCATGAAAAAAGATTTCCTCACTATCTTTAACATAATTAGGCAATGTTATCCGTTTTGTCACCGTTTCAAAATTAGAATAGCGTACTTTTAACACGACCGTTTTTCCGTGCTTTTGATTCTTTTGAAGAGATAGTTGGACTTTATTTGCGATGAATCTTAATTCGCTTAAAGTTTCTTGTACTGTTGTCAGATTTTTGCCATAAGTCAATTCTCTACCAACCGATTTCCTTTCACGACTTACTTGAACTGGAGAATTATCTATTCCTCTAACTTTCCGGTAAAGAGAATATCCCATTCTTTTAAATTCTTGAATCAATTCCATTTCATTTTTTTGGTACAAGTCTTCCCCTGTATAAATAGCTGCTTCATGCATTTTCTCAACTGTCTTTTTCCCTACTCCATAAAATTTTTCAATGGGTAGCTCCCGTAGAAAAGCTAAGGCTTTATCAGGAGGAATAACTGTTATTCCAGCAGGTTTATGGTAATCAGAAGCAAGTTTAGCAATAAATTTATTGTATGATACTCCAGCTGAACTAGTTAAATGTACTTCTTGCCAGATATCTCTTTGAATGAGTTTAGCAATGTAAGTTGCACTTGATAATTTTTTTTTATTCTCAGTAACATCTAGGTAAGCCTCATCTAAAGAAAGTGGTTCAATAATATCCGTATATCTCTCAAATATCGCACGAACTTGTGCTGATACCTCTCGATATAACTCATAATGTCCAGAAATAAAATTTCCATGCGGACATAATTCAAATGCTTTTTGAGCGCTCATTGCAGAATGGACACCAAATTTACGAGCCTCGTAATTTGCTGTTGCGACAACTCCTTTTCCACCTGTTTCTTTTGGATGTCGAGCAATTATCACAGGTTTTCCTTTTAAATCTGGATTCTCTCGTTCTTCGACTGAGGCAAAAAAAGCGTCCATGTCAATGTGTATGATTTTCCTGGTTGTGTCTCTTTTTGGTTCATCAAATCTTACTACACCAATGTCCATCCTTTTCCACCTCCTTCACTCTATTATAAGGGAACACATATTCTGAATCAAGATTTCTAGTCAGTAAAGTTACAAATAGAGTTACCTCAAATTCATTTTAGAGCGTATCTAAACTTGGGCTCTAGAATTTTTGGTGTGCATAAATAATTCAATTAATGACTCATACAAAAATTCTGGCGGAATAGGGTTGCTTGTAGCCATGCATTGGATTCAATGCGAATTACAAACCGTTGGCGCTTTAGCAAGAATACGTTTTTATTTGAGGCTTGAAAGTCTGTAAGACCTTAGGCTTACAGACGGTACCATGGCTCCACAAGCAAACTCATACATTCCAGAAGAAGTTTTATCTTGAATCATCCATACCTTTTGACCTAGAGTCTAAATTTGTTAGTGAACACAAAGAAGAAGCTGAAGTAATTCTCTCAGCTCCTTCAAAAACAATTTTTAGTTTAAATGATTTTTCAATGCTTTTTTCAATATTTTCTGCTGTCTTTTTTTACGATGCAGTTCATTAATAAAGCCATTCTTGGGAGAAAACACAAAAATTATTGCAAATGTTAAACCAGTGACAACTGCAATCATACCCGCGATAGAGACATCAAAGTACATAGATAATTGAAAACCGATTAAGCTATTAAACGCTCCTAAAGCAGCACTAATTCCTAACATGTAACTTAATCGATTTGTCAAAAGATACGCTGAAACTGGAGGTCCCACCATAAAGGCTACTACTAGTATTGATCCAACTGCTTCAAAAGCCCCTACCGCTGTAACTGATACTAAAGACATCAATGCATAATGCAGTAAAATTGGTGAAAAACCTAATGATGCTGCTAACAAAGAGTCAAATGAGGTCAGTTTAAGTTCTTTATAGAAAAAACCAATAAACAGTAGCAGTATAACGAGTATAATAGACATTGAATACACTGCTTGTGGGCCAACATCAATTCCAAATAAAATCATTCGGTCGAAAGGAGCAAAAGCTAGTTCCCCCAATAACACTGAATCTGTATCTAAATGGACATCCCCAGCATAGCGGGTTATCAAAATAATGGCTATACTAAACAACAATGGGAAAATAATTCCAATAGAAGCATCTTTATCTAACAATTTTGTTTGATGGATCAATTCAGTCAACCAAACTGTAAGAATCCCTACAAATGCAGCACCTAAAATCAGAAACGGCGAATTTAAATCTTGGGTAATGAAGAAAGCTACAACAATGCCCAATAAAATCGTATGAGTGATGGCATCTGCCATCATAGCCATCCCACGTATTACTAGGAAGACACCTGGCAATGCACACGCAACAGCAACTAAAACGGCAATGAGCTGTATTTCAAAAACAGGGTTCATACTTTATCCGCCTTTCTTTAATTGAATCGAAAATTCTTTTTTACGTTGTTTAGTTTTGACCATTTTCCAAATAATTCCTCTACTTGGAGAGAACAGAATACTGACTAGCACAATTAAACTAATTACTAAGACAATTGTTGGGCCCGTTGGGATTTGTTGGCCTAATGAACTGATCATCGTTCCAACAATTCCGGAAACAGCCCCAAATAATGCTGCCAATCCGACCATAATAGATAAATGATTTGTCCATTGTCTGGCAGCTACAGCCGGTCCAATCAAAAGAGAACTCATCAAGATAACTCCAACTGATTGTAATCCCATTACGATAACAATTACCGTTAATGTCGCTAAAAGACTATTTAGCCAATAGACTGGTAGTCCAATACTAGTAGCAAATGTTTGATCAAAAGCCATTAATTTAAATTCTTTCCAGAAGACACCGACTAAAATTAAGAGCACTACGCCTACTAAGAACATAATTCTCACATCCCGCTCTAACAGAGTCGACGATTGTCCAAAAATAAAACTTTCCAAACCAGCTTGATTAGAGTTTGGACTTTTTTGGATAAAGGTCAGCAATACTAAACCAAAACCAAAGAAAATTGCCGTTGTCAGCGCTAATGCACTATCGAATTTAACTTTAGAATGTTTAACAATCACCATGATTAACCAAGTAGCAAGTAAACCTGAAATAAGCGCCCCAAGTAAAAGAATTTCCATTTGCTTATTCGAGGTAAGTATAAAAGCTAAACAGATACCTGGTAGCGCTGCATGGCTAACTGCATCTCCAAGTAAACTTTGTTTGCGTAAAACTGTAAAGCTTCCAATAACGCCACTCAACAAGCCTAAAATACTCGAACCAAAAACGACTACTTGAAAAGTATAATCAAAGAAAAGAGTACTCAGTACATCCATTTACTCTTCCTCCCATGGTTTTGTTTGACTTTGGCGATAAGTTTTAGCAATCAATTCTTTAGTAAAGGTTGTTTCAACTGGTCCATTTCCAATCAATTCACGATTGATTAAAACAACTTCATCAAAATATTCTGGAACAGTTTGTAAATCATGGTGAACAACGACGATTGTTTTCCCATCTGTTTTCAATTCCTTTAATAATTGAATAATAATTTTTTCGGTTTGGGCATCCACACCTTGAAAAGGTTCGTCCATTAAGTAGATTTCTGCTTCTTGAACTAATGCACGAGCTAAAAAGACACGCTGTCTTTGTCCACCAGATAATTGACTGATTTGTTTATTTTTAAAATCTGCCATACCTACTTTTATAAGCATCTCATTTGCTAAAGCTTTATCTCTCTTCTTAGGTCTTTTAAACCATCCTAAGTGACCATATCTTCCCATCACAACAACGTCTAAGACCGTTGTTGGAAAATCCCAGTCTACGCTTCCGTTTTGAGGTACATATGCAACTAAATTTTTATTTTTCCCATAATTTTCATCTTTAGTTTGCTCAAAAGTAAATTCAACTTCGCCAGCAACGGGCTTGATTAAATTGATTAATGATTTGATAAGTGTAGATTTACCGGCCCCATTTGGCCCAACAATTGCAGTCAATGTTCCTTTAGGGATACTAAAAGAAACATTCCACAACACTGGTTGAGCTTCATAAGCTACAGTTAATTGAGTTAATCGTATTGCAGTTTCTTTTTCTATTTGTTCAATTTCCATACGGTATGCACTCCAGTCTCTTTGATTTATTTTAACGCATCAACAATGGTATCTACATTAGACTTCACCGTTTTGATATAAGTTTCTGTATCATTTTCTTGATCTCCCAGCGAATCAGAATAAAGTTCTCCACCAATTTCAACATCAAAACCTTTTGCTTTTGTAGCTGCTTGCAAAGATTCGATAGTTCTTGTTGGAACAGAAGATTCAATAAAAATAGCTTTTATATCATTTTCTACAATAAAATCCGCTAATTGGCTAATATCTCCTGTTCCGGCTTCAGCTTTTGTATTTAATCCTTGAAGTCCAATAACGTTAAATCCATATCCTTTACCAAAGTAACTGAAAGCATCATGAGCTGTTACTAATATACGATTTTCTTCTGGTAATTCGTTTACTCGATTGGTTACATATAGATCTAACTCTTCTAACTCGAGCAAATATGCTTCTACGTTTGCTTGATAACTTATTTCATTTTCAGGATCCGCAGAAATCAACCCCTTTGATACTTCTACAGCTGCTTTTTGCCACAACTCAACATCAAACCAAATATGTGGGTCAATCGTTTTGCTGTTTCCCCCAGTGAAAATAACATCTTTTTCACTCAATCCATTTTCTAACGCTATAACTGTTTTTTTCTGTTTTTCAAGACCTTGGAATATTTCGCCCATCTTCCCTTCAAGCTCTAGTCCACTATAGGCTACTAAATCTGCAGACTGCATAAAAATAACATCTCTTGCACTTGCTTTATATAAATGGGGATCTACCCCAGCGGACATCAATCCGTTTACTTCAACATGTTCCCCACCTATTTCTTTTAATAAATCGGTTAACATAGTCGTTGTGGCTACAACTTGTAATTTATCCGAAGCCTGTTCTGAATCAAAATTATAACAACCAGCTAAAAAAATTAATGCAATAAGCAGTGCTCCGAAAAAAGTGCGCTTAATTGTGTCCATCTTTCTCCTACTTTCTATACTGATTCAATAAAAATATTTGTAGCTGCTTTGTAACTAACTACAAGTTGCTTACCTTCTGCTTCAAGCGTTATGGGTCCTTCATAAGCACCTATATCAATAATTTTATATCTATCGCCTATGTTGACATCCAATGAAGCTAAATAATCAAGTAGTTCTTTTTCATCGGCTACTCTTTTAATTTTAACCACATCATAAATTTCTTTATCTACTAAAGTCGAAAGAAATTTTTCATGAACAACTTCTTTCTCAGCTGGAATCATTCCTCCATGAGGACAAACTGTTGGGAAATCTAAGTACTTATCTAAATGTCTGGTTAATTCAATAGAAGTAACATGCTCTAACACCTCAGCTTCTTGGTGAACTTCATTCCATGCGTAACCTAAGTTATTTACTAAAAACACCTCCCAAAGTCGATGTTTCCTTACTAATGCACTTGCTTTTTGGAGCCCCTCCTCTGTTAAGTGGATACCTTTATAAGGAATATGTCCAACATATCCTTCTTTTAATAACTTAGTGATCATTTCACTTACAGAAGCCGCAGATACTTTAAGGCCAGAAACAAGTTGTTTGTTTGTTACTTTTTTAGTTGTTTCACCAAGTTCATAAACCATTTTTAAATAATCTTCTTTATTTGGTGTCATAATTTTCCCCTACCTTTTTAGGTTAACCTAACTTACGTTAAAAGTATACCTTAAAATAATGTTATTACAAGTATTTAATGCAAATTAATCAAATATTCAACACAAAAAAACGGAAACTAGGACCAAGTCTTAGTTTCCGTTTTTTATTTTCTATTAAATTTCTTCAAATGCTTCAATGATGATTTGTTTTAGTTCACTAATTAAAGGTTGTTTCGGATTTGCTGTTGTACATTGATCTTCAAAAGCTAATTCAGCTAAATGATCAACTGTATCATGTAATGTTTCAGAACTTAATCCTTGACCTTTCAAACTCATAGTAATTCCAACATCTTTACCTAAATTATTGATTTCTTGGACTAAAGATTCTACTAACTCTTCTGTAGTATTCCCTTTAAATCCCATAAATCTAGCTATTTCAGCATAATCTTCATGTGCGTGGAAGTATTCGTATTTTGGAAATAAAGCATGTTTTGCAGGATCTTTAGCATTATACCGAACGACATGAGGCAACAATATTGCATTAGTGCGTCCATGAGGAATATTATAAGCAGCTCCAATTTTATGAGCAATCGAATGGTTGATACCTAAGAACGCATTTGCAAATGCCATTCCAGCCATTGTTGACGCATTATGCATTTTTTCACGAGACTCTTCTGTAGCATATTCATAAGATGTGCGTAGATTTTCAAATACAAGTTTGACTGCTTGAAGGCTTAGACCTTTTGTGTAATCACTGGCCATAACGGAAACATATGATTCAATCGCATGCGTTAAAACATCCATCCCTGTATCAGCTGTTACAGATTTTGGCACACTCATCACAAACTGTGGATCGATTATTGCAACATCAGGAGTCAATGCATAGTCTGCTAATGGGTATTTCACATGAGTTTCACTATCTGTTATAACTGCAAATGGTGTAACTTCTGATCCTGTACCAGAGGTAGTTGGTATGCAGACAAATTGTGTTTTTGTTAGATTGGGAATCTTATACGTTCTTTTTCGAATATCTAAAAATTTCTGTTTAGCTCCAAAGAAAATCGTTTCAGGTTTTTCATAAAACAACCACATTCCTTTAGCAGCATCCATTGCTGAACCACCACCAATGGCAATAATGGTGTCTGGTTGGAAATGAATCATTGCTTCTGTTCCTGCTTTAACAGTATCAGTAGATGGATTTGGTTCAACATCTGAAAAGATTTCAACTTGAACTTTATTTTTTCGTTTCATTAACTCTTGTGTAACCTTATCTGCATAGCCAAATTTCACCATGCCTGGATCACATACTAGAAATACGCGTTCAATGTCTTCCATTTCTTGTAAATAAGCAAGAGAATTTTTTTCAAAATAAATTTTTGCTGGTAATTTAAACCACTGCATATTATTTCTCCGTTTCGCAATTGTTTTAATATTCATTAAGTTAATAGCTGTGACATTTTTAGAAATTGAGTTTTTCCCATACGATCCACAACCTAATGTTAATGAAGGAATCATGTTATTGTATAAGTCACCTATTCCTCCTTGAGCCGTTGGTGAGTTAACTAAAATACGACAAGCTTTCATTTCTTCCCCAAATTTTTCTGCTAGAGCATCATTTTGAGTATGAATCGCTGCTGAATGACCTAACCCACCTAATTCTAGCATTTGTTGAGAAAGTTCAAATGCATGTTTAGTAGAATCTGCTTTGATCATAGCTAGAACTGGAGATAGTTTTTCGCGAGATAATGGATAGTCAGCACCTACGCCGTTTAATTCTACGATAATCATTTTTGTTTCTTTGGGAATTTCTATACCCGCTAATGCGGCAATTTCATATGGAGATTGTCCTACGATTCCGGGATTAACAGCAATTTTTGCTTCATTCATTACAGCGTTTTCAAATTTTTCTAGTTCATTTGGTTTAGCAAAATAAATGTTATGTTGTTTGAATTCTTCTTTTATTTCAGTATAAATTTCTTTATCGACAATAATTGCTTGCTCTGAAGCACATATCATCCCATTATCAAATGTTTTTGAGGCAATAATATCATTTACTGCTCGTTTGATTTTAGCAGATTTCTCGATGTAGCTTGGAACATTTCCTGGTCCAACACCTAGTGCTGGTTTACCTGTTGAATAAGCCGCTTTAACCATTGCTGAACCTCCGGTTGCTAATACTACAGCAATTCCTGGATGTTGCATCAAGGCGCTGGTTGCTTCTAAAGAAGGTTTCTCGATCCATTGAATACAATTTTCTGGTGCTCCAGCTTTTATGGCTGCTTTTTTCAATGTATTTGCTGCAGCTATAGAACACTTTTGAGCACTTGGGTGAAAAGAGAAAATGATTGGGTTACGCGTTTTCAAAGCAATTAACGCTTTGAACATCGTTGTAGACGTTGGATTAGTAACCGGTGTGACCCCGCATACTACACCCACCGGAGTAGCTACTTCTATTAAATCTGTTTGGCTATCTCTACTAATGATCCCTACTGTTTTATTATCTTTTATTGAATTCCAAATTGATTCTGTTGCAAACATATTTTTGATACATTTATCTTCATAGATTCCTCTACCAGTTTCTTCTACTGCCATTTTAGCTAGAGGCATATGTTGGTCTAAACCTGCCATCGCCATTTGATGGACAATAAAATCAATTTTCTCTTGATCAAAAGTTTCTAGAATACCTAGAGCTTCTTTTCCTTGATTAACTAAAAGTTCAATATCATCAGCTACACTAGTTTGATTATTTAAACTATTTTTTTTACCAGTTTTAATTTTTCCCTTAGTATTAACTTCCATCATATTAATTCCTCCTAATATTGTTATCTAATTCACAATAAGCATACTCTAATTCCTTTTTTTTGTAAAGCACTAAATTGAATTTAATTAAAAAATATTTAAAACGCCTTTAAACAAAGGTTTAAAGGCGTTTTTTTATTGCAAATAATTAAATTCTATTTATAAAAACAAAATAATAAATTCACATAAAACAGTAAACAAAAGGAATCAGAATAATTCATCTGATTCCTTTTAAAATAAATCTTCTAAATTCATATCATCAAGCGATGTAACTTTGTAAACTTGTGCTTCTATTGCAGCATAGTCTAAGTAATGATTAGGCGTAGTCTTCATAATATCATTAATCTGTTGATAGTAATGAGCTGGGACATTTTTTTTCCAACACATATTTACAATATACTTCCATAGATCTTCTTCACCTATTTGATGATATCCCAACTGGTTAAACTCTTGAATTTTTAAATTTAACCAAGGCTCATACTTGGTATAGTAAGTAAAAGATTCATTAATCAAAAGCACACACTCCTTCCTTATTCGAAATACCTTATTTCCATTTTTTTGTAATTAATTGCTATAATATTCTAACCAAAAAATTAGTTTTTTAAATACCATTAAAACACTAAAAAGGATGCCGCCAGTTTTTTCTGATGGCATCCTTTTTAAGCAATTGATTATCAATATTAAAGGTCTTCGTCAACTTTTTCATCTGCTGTATGTGATGGAGTGTTTGTACCAAGATCTTTTACAGAATTTGAAACGTCTGTAGTTACTACACGAGCAATAGCTTTCTTTTCAAATGTTAAAAAGATTCCATCGCAATCTATTACAACAGTATTATTAGTAGTATTCACTTCATCAATAACGCCGTGTAACCCACCTATAGTAACGATTGAATTACCTTTTTTCATAGCGTCAAGCATATTTTGTGTTTTTGTAGCAGCCTTTTTTTGTGGACGGATCATCATAAAATACATCAAAGCCATAATCGCAATAAAAGGTAGAAAATTAAGAATTAATTCCATTTATTTCACTCCATTCTTCTTTAAAACATCTTTTCATTATATACTTTACCAAAAATTGTGTCTGATTGCTATCTCTTAACCGATAATCTTATAAAACCTTTAGAAATTTTTGGCATTTAATTTATTAAACCCATATTCTTCAAAGAAACTTTCTCTATATTCTAATAGATTATCATCCATAATGGCTTGTCTAACTTCTTTCATTACATTTAGCAAGAAATATAGATTGTGGTAACTTGTTAAACGCAGTCCAAATGTTTCACCTGATTTAATTAAGTGGCGTATGTACGCTCTCGAATAATTACGGCAAGTATAGCAATTACATTTAGCATCCAGTGGTCCAAAATCTCTTTCATACTGGGCATTTTTGATTACGACACGACCTTTACTCGTCATACATGTCCCATTACGAGCAATACGAGTAGGTAGTACACAATCAAACATATCTACTCCACGAATAACGCTATCAATCAAAGAGTCAGCTGTTCCAACTCCCATTAAATAACGTGGTTTGTCTTCTGGTATCAGCGGTATAGTGTATTCTAACACTTTATCCATACTTTCTTTAGGTTCTCCTACAGATAATCCTCCAATTGAATATCCAGGAAAATCCATTGATATCAAGTCTCGGGCGCTTTGTTGACGAAGTTCCTTGAACCCGGCACCTTGAATGATTCCAAATAATCCCTGGCTATTTGGTTTTGCGTGAGCATTTAACCCACGTTCCGCCCAACGGCTTGTCCGTTCAACTGATTTTTTCACATAATCAAAACTTTCATCAAAAGGCGGGCACTCATCAAAACTCATCATGATATCTGGACCCAATTTATTTTGAATATTGATTGCTTTTTCTGGGGACAAGAACATTTTAGAACCATTCAAATGGTTCCTAAAATGGACACCTTCTTCCTCAATTTTTCGCATATCACTTAATGAAAATACTTGGAATCCACCTGAATCCGTTAAAATGCCTTTATCCCAGTTCATAAACTTATGAAGTCCACCTGCTTCTTCTACGATATCTTCTCCTGGGCGTAACCACAAATGATACGTATTGCTTAAAATGATGCTTGCTCCCATTGACTCTAATTCTTCAGGTGCAATACTTTTAACCGTTGCTAACGTACCAACTGGCATAAACATAGGCGTTTGGAATGTTCCATGTGGAGTAATAATTTCTCCAAGCCTAGCTCCTGTATGCTTTTCTTTTTTTATTAATCGGTACTTGATTGCTGGTTCTGACATGTTTCTATTCCTACTTTCATTAAATTAAATTACTCATTTTCCTAACTGATTTCAAATTAAATTCAGTAGAAATTAGTTCACTGTTTTTAATATCAGCTCAATCACATCATCCAATTGGATCGTCATAGATTGTTCATCATCTGAATATTCTTTTCTGGCTTTATCAACTAGAAGGCTCATGATTGCACTATTAAATATAAAAACAATTGTCTCATACTGTTGATCAGTTAATGAACGATCATTTGAACAATCTTTTAATTTATTACATAGCTTCTGTTGAATATACTCTTGTCTATAGGTAAAAATGGTCTTTGTTTGTTCATTTCCTACCTCTTTAATTGTACCAATAACAATTTGACGATGTTTATCGAATATCTTTGCAATAAATTGTCCAGATTGCTTCATTAGATCTGTCGTATTATTAAAACTTTGAGAGAAAAACTCATCTACTTCTTTAGTGATTTGTTTAGTATGCTGCTTGAACGCCGTATCCATTAGAACTTGTTTGGATTGAAAATTTTTAAAGATAGTTGTCTCATTGACTTCGGCTTTTTGTGCAATCATTTTAGTTGTGGTACTTTTATATCCAACATGAGAAACTAAATCTAATGCTGCATCAATAATGCGTTGTTGCGTATTTGTTACTGCTTCCTCGTTTACGTTTTCCACTTACTTAAACCTCCAAATTCAACATCTTTTAAAACAAGTACGTGCTCACTAATACTACAGTTTATCACACTATTTTAAGAAAATAAAACTTTTTTTAAATTTCAAGTCACTTGATTGGTAAACGCTTTCTATAAATGGTATATTATAGGTGGATAGAGAGATGCTTATAGAAGTGAATTAGTCGAATTTCTTTAGTGTTTAGATTCAGAAAAAACATTTAAAATCAACATTCTGTTTTGAGTTACCAGATTCACTGTCCCAGATATTTGAAAAACGCTTCAGATTAGTAACAGTTTAAAAAAGTAGTAAAGAACCTGTATGTCGTTTTTAAAAGAAGTTCAAATCAAAAGTTTCGTTTTTTAACGATTCGCTGATTCACTCCTATCCTCTCTAAAAACCAATAGAAGTTGGCCTAAAAAGCCAACTTCTATTTTTTATTTTATTCAGATAAATAGAATATCTCTAATGCTAAAGAACCGATATTCTTCATCGCTAATATTGTTTAGTTAAATGGAAATCGGTTGAGAAAGCATCTACAATTTTAAATTTATAACCGGGAAAAATAAAGATATCTGTCTATTTCTAAAAGAAGTGACCATACCCTTATTTACTTTTTAATAACAACAATTCAATATGTCTGCCCGACTAGTCTGTGTAATTAATAGGATAACCTAAGTGAGTATAGCCTAAATGTGTTACGATTCTTCCACGCGGTGTTCGTTGAAGGAAGCCCGCTTGTAGTAAGAACGGTTCAACCATATCTTCAATTGTTTCAATTTCTTCTCCAATGTTAGCTGCAATCGTAGATAGGCCAACCGGTCCACCGTTATAATTTTCGATCATCGTTTTCAATAGTTTTTGATCAACAAAATCAAGTCCTTCTTGATCGATCCGCAACATCGCTAATGCTTCATCTGCTATTTCTTTTTTTATCATTCCATTAGATCGTACTTGCGCGTAATCTCTTACACGTTTTAATAAACGATTGGCTACACGAGGCGTTCCTCTTGAACGTCTAGCAATTTCAATTGCACCTGATTCGATTATCTCAGTATTAAAGATATCAGCTGAACGCAAAACAATATCGCTCAACTCCTCTACTGTGTAGTATTCCATGTGCGATACAATACCAAACCGATCTCTTAAGGGTGCAGATAATAGTCCAGCTCTTGTAGTTGCGCCCACAAGAGTAAATGGAGGCAATGGAAAATGAACTGGATGTGCAGTTGGCCCTTGTCCCACAATGATATCTACAAAATAATCTTCCATGGCAGAGTACAACATCTCTTCAACAAGTCTTGGCATTCGATGGATTTCATCAATAAAAAGAACATCTCCAGCTTCTAACTCACTCAATAAAGCAACTAAATCTCCAGCTTTCTCGATTGCAGGACCACTAGTCGTTCGTATAGCCACCTCCATTTCATTTGAAATAACCATTGCCATAGTTGTTTTTCCTAATCCAGGAGGACCGTAAAGCAAGACATGATCTAATGCTTCTTCGCGATTTTTCGCTGCTTCTATATAGATAGATAATTCTTTTTTTACTTTTTCTTGACCAATATATTCTTTTAAATAATGCGGACGCAAAGATTTTTCTAATGAAATTTCTTCTGTTGTACTGCTATCACCAGAAATAATACGTTCATCTAAATCCATTATTTTTCACCACTTTTCTTATTTGCTTGATTGCTTATTTTTTCATCAATAATCGCAAGGCTTCTCTTAAATAAGCATCTGTCGATTCTTTATTCAATTTACGGATTTGAGGTTCAATTTTTTTGATTTCTTTTGCACTGTACCCTAGAGCTTCTAAGGCTTCAATTGCTTCAGTGACATGACTATAATTAGTTGGCAAAACTAACTCTTGTTGATAGTCAGCCGTATTTTCAACATGAGTATGCGTTAAATCGGCTAATTTCCCTTTTAAATCTAATACAATTTGTGCGGCGGTCTTTTTACCCACTCCTGGAAATTTAGTTAAGTAAGCTGCATCTTCATTTTCAATTGCTTGTACTAAACCTTGATGATTATCATTTGCTAAAATAGCCAAACCACTTTTTGGACCTATTCCTGAAACACTAAGCAATTTTAAATACAATTGTTTTTCATCGTAATCTTTGAAACCGTATAGCGTAATGGCGTCTTCTCGAACTGCTTGATGAATATAAATGGTTACTTCCTCATTTAATTTATTTGAAAAACGGAAAGGATTAGCAATAAATAATTGATACCCTATTCCATTTGTTTCAAGGACAATGTAAGCAGGATTAATAAATACCACTATTCCTTTAATGTATTCATACATATTATTTTCTCCATTCACTCATTCTATCATTTTACTAGGCGGAAAAAGGCACACCTGTTCGCTTTTCATTTTACCACATTTGCCTAATAAAAAGGAGTTGCTTCCAAAAAAAAGACTATGTAAAAAAACAATAAGCACTCTTTAGCTAGTCAAACAGCTAAAGAGTGCTTATCAAATTTCACAAAAATAAATCATGCAAATAATTTATGGTAACTGCTATAACCTTCTTCGTCTAACTTATCAACCGGCACAAATCTTAATGCTGCTGAATTGATACAGTAACGTAGACCACCTTTAGCTTGAGGACCATCTGTAAAAATATGTCCTAGATGAGAGTCTGATTCTGAGCTTCTTACCTCAGTACGGCGCATGCCAAATTTGGTATCCATTTTTTCGATAACTTCTTTTTCTTCTATCGGTTTTGTAAAAGACGGCCAACCGCACCCTGCATCATACTTATCGTTTGAAGAAAATAGTGGTTTTCCACTTACAACATCTACAAAAATACCATCCTCATAAAAATCATCATATTCTCCTGTAAATGGACGTTCAGTAGCTGCATTTTGAGTTACTTCAAATTGAATATCTGTAAGTTTATTTTTCAATTCTTTTTTATCATAGCTAGTCATGAAAATCCTCCTTTTTGTATCTATCATATATTTTACACTTTTTGTTATGTTGCTTCAATTTATTGAATCTCATTTAAGAAATTCAATGCGGATCTTGTATCCGTTTGAACATTTTCTCCATATCTTTATTGGTGAAATTGATTACTACAGGTCTCCCATGTGGACAATTATAAGGATTTTCCGTCATTTTCAAATCTTTTAGCAATGCTCTAGCTTCTGCATCATTAAGATAATGATTTGCTTTGATTGAGCCTTTGCAACTCATCATTATGGCTGCTGCTTCTCTAAATTTAGCAACGCTCACACTTCCATGATCCAATAGCATATCAATCATCTCGCTTACAATCATTTCTTCTTCACCTTGATTGAACCATACCGGATGACTTCTCAACAAGAAACTGTTTTGGCCAAACGGTTCTAAAAAGATACCAACCATTTCTAATGCATCATTATTCTCTTTAATTTTGATGGCATCGCTATTTGGATAATCCAACATAATAGGCACCAATAGATCTTGCAAGTCAGTGCTGACTTCACCAATCTTTTTTCGGAAATACTCATATTTTATCCGTTCTTGAGCAGCATGCTGATCCAAAATATACAATCCCTTTTCATTTTGAGCGAATAAATAAGTACCATGCATTTGACCAACATATTCCAAAGTGGGAAATTGATCAATCGATTCCTTAGTAGAAGCTTGTTTCTTCATTAATTTATCTGCTGTTTTTAAAGGAGACTCTTGATGCTGATCGTACAGTTCACTAACCCTCTTGTCATAACTATCACTGGTCTTATTTTCTTCTAGTACATCTATATCGATACTTTCTTGCTCTTTTTCAATTTCATGACCCGTTTCACTTCCAAAGGAAGTCGGCTGGTAATGTGGCAAATCGGATTTGGGTGATATATAAAATTTTTCAGATTCCTTTATTTCGTTGTTTTCATTTTCAAAAATTCTTTCTTGTTGAAGTTCAAATGTTGTTTGCTCATTTTCTTCCATAGGTAAATCTATTTTCTTTTTAAATGACAAATTTTCTAGCCCATCTGGAATCAATTGTTCTTTACTTAAACAATCCTGAATGGCTGATTCTACCAATTGCATCAATTCTTTTTCTTTGCTGATTCGGACTTCTTGCTTTGTCGGATGAACATTTACATCCAATAGCAATGGATCCATATCAATTTCAATTGCAACAACTGGGTAACGTCCAACCATTAATTTAGAACGATAACCTGCGATAATAGCTTTATTTATCAAATAATTTTTGATGTAGCGTCCATTGATAATAATTGAAATATAGTTTCGGCTGGCTCTTGTAAGTTCTGGCAAAGATATGAATCCAGATACTTTAAAATCTAAATCTTCTTTTTTTATTTCTCTCATTTTTTTGGCCGTAGCTACCCCATAAATGCCAGCAAGCGTCTGTTTCAAATCACCATTGCCAGCTGTTCTTAAAAGCTGATTGCCATCATTAATTAAACGAAAAGCAATTTTCGGGTGACTAATAGCCAGTCGATTTACAATGTCTGTTACATTCGATAGTTCTGCTTGTAAACTTTTTACGTATTTCAAACGTGCGGGTGTGTTAAAAAAAAGATTCTCAACCGTAATCTTACTGCCTTTTCGTGCTTCATTCGATCTTTCCTCAACAATTTTACCGCCTTTCAAAGAAAGGTACGTTCCGCGTTCGCCACCGGTTGACGTTTCCAAAGCAACTTCTGAAACAGAGGCGATACTGGGCAGAGCCTCGCCACGAAACCCAAGTGTTCGGATTCGGAAGAGATCATCTCGCGAATAAATTTTACTAGTTGCATGCCGCTTAAAGGCATTTTGAACTTCTTCTGGTTCGATGCCTATTCCGTTATCAATGACCTGTACTTTTTTTAATCCAGCTTCTTCGATAAGAATGTCAATCTGGCTGCTTTCTGCATCAATTGCATTTTCAATCAATTCTTTTACAACTGAAGCTGGGCGTTCGATTACCTCTCCAGCGGCAATTTGATTAGCTAATACATCTGAAAGTTCTTGAATTTTTGCCATCTATTCCATTCCTTTCCACTAACTAAGATTAATTCAATTTTTGCTGCCACTCATTAATACAATTCAATGCATCTAAAGGTGTCATGGTTGATAAGTTCATTTTCCGAACAGCTTGAACAACTTCAGTTTCAGAATTTTCCAGAAGCCCAAATAAAGAAAGTTGATTATCATCCATCACCTTAGTTTCTTTCTTTTCAGAAGTCTTGTTTGGAATTTGAGCCTCTTGAACCGAATCAATTTGAGTGGACTGATTTAAGACAATTTCCTCTTTTTGTTCCAACTGCTCTAAAATCACTGTTGCACGTGACAGCAATTCGTCTGGGAGACCTGCCAGTTTGGCAACTTGTATCCCATAGCTTTTATCTGCAGGACCTGGGAGCATTTTGTGTAAAAAAACTAACTCTCCTTCTTCTTCTACCGCACCAACATGAACATTTTTTAAGCGAGGCAATCGTTCATCTAGAACCGTTAGTTCATGGTAATGGGTTGAGAACAACGTTTTTGCATGAACTTTTTCATGAATGTATTCAATAATGGCTTCTGCTAATGCCATACCATCATAGGTTGCTGTACCGCGACCGATTTCGTCAAATAGAATCAGACTATTTTTTGATGCATACCGCAAAGCCTCATTCGCTTCCATCATTTCCACCATAAAAGTACTTTGTCCGGCAATCAAATCATCTGCTGCACCAATACGTGTGAAAATTTGATCGAATATCGGCATATTTGCCTTATCAGCAGGGACAAAACAACCCATCTGAGCCATTATGACCGTCAAGGCTAGTTGCCTCATATACGTACTTTTACCAGACATGTTAGGTCCTGTAATAAGTAAAATCTCTTTTTCTTGATCCATTTCAACACTGTTTGGTACATACGTTTGTTGACCTAGTACTTTTTCAACAACCGGATGCCGTCCTTCTAGTAAGCTAATTTCCTGGCTATCAGCTGCCATGATAGGACGAGTATAGTGGTATTTTTCACTTATGGTTGCAAAACTTTGTAATACATCAATAGCCGCGACTGTTTTGGCTAATTTTTGCAATCGTTCAATATACTGTTTAATCGTTTCTCTAACTTCCGTAAATAAAGTGTACTCTAAAAGCATCGACTTTTCTTCGGCTTCCAATATTAAAATTTCCTTTTCTTTTAAAGCTGGCGTAATAAATCGTTCAGCATTAGCTAGCGTTTGTTTTCGCTCATAACGCCCTTCAGGTAAATGAATAAGATTTGATTTAGTGATTTCAATATAATAGCCAAAAATACGGTTGTATCCGATTTTTAGGTTTTTAATTCCGGTTGCTGCTTTTTCTTCTGCTTCTAACTGAGCGATCCACTTTTTCCCATTCCGCATAGCATCACGATAAGTATCCAGCGTTTCATTGAAACCATCTTTAATGATCCCGCCATCTTTTATAGAAAGAGGCGCTTCTTCTGCTATTGCTTGATCAATTAAATCAACGACTTCAGGAACTTGATCTAATTCGGTGATAAATTGATCCCACTCGCCTTTGTTCATTAGCTGTATGATCTCAACTAGTTGGGGAATTTGACGCAATGATGTCTGGAGTTGAATTAAATCACGCCCATTAACATTGCCAAATGCAACCCTACCAGCTAACCGTTCTAAATCGTATACTCTAGTCAAAGCTTCATTTAAATCGGTTCGTTCAAAAAAATGATTGATCAAACTTTCAACAATGTTTTGTCTCATAGAAATCTGTTGTTCTTGGATAAGAGGCCGATCAATCCACTGCTTTAGCAGTCTTCCTCCCATAGCTGTTTTGGTTTCATCTAATAACCACAATAGCGTTCCTTTTTTTTGTCCTGTACGAATCGAAGAGACCAATTCTAAATTATGCTTAGAATAATGATCCATTTTCAAATAATTAGCAGGAGAGTAAACTTCTACTTTTTGAAGATGGCCTAGATTTCTTTTCTGAGTAACAAATAAATAGGACAACAATAGTTTTACAACATTGATCAATTCACTATTTTCTATCTCATTCGTTAAATAAGAAAACTCTGCACTTTCAATTATTTCTTTTTGCGTTGATACCATGATTCCTAATGTTGTTTTTAATTTCGCTTGTACTTCTACTTCCCTTGCTTCTTTAAAAACAACTTCTTTTGTTTTCAAACTCATCAATTCGCTCATCACAGATTCTAATGAATTTAGCTTTGTTGTTTTTAATTCCCCAGTGCTTAAATCAGCATACGCTAAATAATAACCACCTGTTTCTGTACTCATCAAGGCTGCTAAGTAATTATTTGTTTTAGCATCCATTGATTTAATATCCATAGCCGTACCTGGTGTAATCAATTGGACGACTTCTCTTTTCACCATACCTTTAGCTGTTTTTGGATCCTCAACTTGTTCACAAATAGCTACTTTGTATCCTTTTTCGATTAAATTATCAATATAGCCTTTAGCCGCATGATAAGGTACACCACACATCGGAATTGGCTCATCTGCATTGCGATTGCGACTTGTCAATGTTACTTCTAAAAGTTGTGAGGCTTTAATAGCATCTTCATTAAACAGCTCATAAAAATCTCCCAAGCGATAAAATAAAAAAGCATCTGGGTAGTTTGCTTTTATTCCTAGATACTGTTCCATCATAGGCGTTTGTTTTGTTTTTTGTGGCATGTTTTTCGCCCCTTTTTGATTATTTATTGTTCAGCAAACATTCATTTCGACTAATTTACTCAAATCCACCATTGAATGGATGATCGTCATTGATAACAATATTTTCAATTTTTTTAGCTTCGCCAGTAACATCATCAAGTTCAATAAAACAACCCGAAAGAATTTTCCGACCTTCTTTAGGCACTTCAAATCGTGTTGGCATTTGGGTCAAAAATCTTCTAAGTACAGCATCGCGATCCATTCCTAACGCTCCATCATAAGGACCCGTCATTCCAGCATCTGTCAAATAAGCTGTCCCATTTGGTAAAATACGTGCATCATTCGTTTGTACATGAGTATGGGTTCCAACTACTGCAGATACTCTGCCATCTAAATACCATCCCATTGATTGTTTTTCACTTGTTGTTTCTGCATGAAAATCAACAAAAATCAAAGGTGTCCGTTGTAATGCTTCGTCTACCAGTTCATCAGCTTTTCTGAAAGGGTCGTCAACATCTGTCATAAAAACACGACCATGTAAGTTTATAACGGCCAATTCAAGTTGATTGACTTTTATATAAGAAATTCCTTTACCTGGTGTTCCTTCAGGATAATTAGCTGGGCGAATCATTTTTTTAGCATCATCAATAAATTCAAAAATATCTCGGTTATCCCATGTATGATTTCCCATCGTTACAATATCAACACCATCTTGTAAAAAACCTTTATAAATTTTTTCTGTTATTCCACGGCCTGAAGCTGCATTTTCACCATTTAAAATGGTTACTTGCGGCTTATACATCTTTTTCAGCTTAGGTAAATAATCATGAACCATTTCGCGACCCATTGAACCGACAACATCTCCAATAAATAATAATTTCATTCAATTATTCCTCTTCTCTTTTTCATCTTCTATATTTTAACAATAAATTGCCTAAAATAAAAGCTGACCCCTTAGTTTTATTCTTAATCTTTCTTAAATTAGAAATGATTTTTAAAAATCATAATAGAAAAACCGATACGAGCCAGATTCATCTTTGGCTTGTATCGGTTGGTTTAACTAATTCTATTTCGCATATTCAATCGTTCTTATTTCACGAATAACGGTTATCTTAATATGCCCAGGATAATCCAGTTCGCTTTCGATGCGTTTTCTAACGTCACGTGCAAGCTTACTTGCTGCTAAATCATCTAATTTCTCAGGTTTAACCATAATTCGGATTTCGCGACCTGCTTGTATAGCAAAACTTTGTTCAACCCCTTCAAAATCATTAGAAATACTTTCTAATTTTTCAAGACGATGAATATAATTTTCAAGTGATTCGCTTCTTGCGCCCGGACGTGCTGCAGATATTGCATCAGACGAAGCTACTAGAACAGAGATGACAGATGTTGCTGCTACATCACCATGATGTGAAGCAATTGAGTTCACAACTGTTTCATTTTCTTTATACTTCATCGCAATTTCTGCACCAATTTCAACATGGGATCCTTCAACTTCATGATCTAATGCTTTACCAATGTCATGGAGTAAACCAGCACGTTTAGCTAATGTAACGTCTTCTCCTAATTCAGAAGCCATCACACCTGCTAATTTCGCAACTTCAATAGAATGGCTTAACACGTTTTGACCATAACTTGTTCTAAATTTTAGACGTCCTAAAATTTTGATCAAGTCTGGATGTAACGAATGCACACCTACATCAAAAGTAGCTTGTTCGCCAATTTCTCTAATTCTTTCATCCATTTCTTTACGTGATTTTTCTACCATCTCTTCAATTCGAGCTGGATGAATCCGTCCATCTTGGATTAATTTTTCAAGAGTCATTCGAGCAATTTCACGACGAATTGGGTCAAATCCACTAAGAACAACTGCTTCTGGCGTATCATCTATAATTAGATCCATACCGGTCAGCGTTTCTAGTGCTCTGATATTTCGTCCTTCACGTCCTATGATGCGCCCTTTCATTTCATCATTAGGCAACGTCACAACGGAAACCGTTGTCTCTGAAACCTGATCAGCTGCGGAGCGTTGAATAGCTAACGCAATTAAGTTTTTAGCTTTACGATCAGCCTCTTCTTTTGCTTTTTGTTCAGAATCTTTCACCATAACAGCTACTTCATGAGACAATTCATTTTCTGTTTCTTGCAAAATCAATTGTCTTGCTTCTTCTCGTGACAAAGCCGCTACTCGTTCCAATTCGCTTTCTTGTTGTTTCACCAATTCAATGGCTTTCTTCTCTATATCGTCAACATTCAGTTGTCTAGAACTTAATTTTGCTTCATTAGCCTCAAGTGATTGTTCACGCTTTTCTAAGCTATCGTTTTTGCGATCAATATTATCTTCGCGTTGCAGCAAACGATTTTCCTGTCTTAGAACTTCGTTTCTTCTCTCTTTTAGCTCTGCTTCAATTTCAGTTCGATATTTATGGCTTTCATCCTTCGCTTCTAACATCGCTTCCTTTTTCATGGTTTCTGCTTCTCTTTTTGCTTCTTCCAATATTCCAGTTGCAGTGTTTCTAGCACCAGCTAGCTCTTTTTCATGGGTTGCTTTGCGGACGAGATATCCAACAATAAGACCGACAACTAAAGTAACGATAGCGAAGGTAACACTTCTAAAATCCATTCTTCCACCTCCGTATCATCTATTTAATTTGTCATTTATTATTTATCCATTATTTGGTAGATTATGAATAGCTTTATACCAATAAAACCTACCCGATATCTAATTGTAAAGTAATAGATAAGTTAATTTTAATTGTAGTGACGAGACATGTCAACTTAAATAATGGTTTTGTAGCCCTTTCATAAACTTTCATTGAGTTGAGTTGATTTATTTATGCGTCCCTTTTCGTTCATCTTGAGCGGAAAAAATTAAAAAACCAACAAGCATAACGCTTATTGGTTTTTTTCCTTTAATCTTTTGAAGAATCATCTTCAGGTTTTTCTACTTCTGGTTCTTCAGTTCCTAATTCTCCAAAACCATAAGCAGCACGAACTTTTTTCTCAACTTCAGCTCTTAATTCAGGATTTTCCTTGAAGAATTTTTTGACGTTTTCACGACCTTGACCAATACGTTCGCCATTATAAGAGTACCATGCACCAGATTTATCAATAATATCTTTATCAGAACCCATGTCTACTAGTTCTCCAACTTGAGATATACCTTCTCCGTACATGATGTCTACTTCAGCAACTCTAAATGGCGGAGCAACTTTATTTTTCACAACTTTAATTTTTGTGCGGTTACCCATGATTTCTGTACCTTGTTTAATTTGTTCAGCTCTTCTAACTTCCAAACGAATCGTAGCATAAAATTTCAAAGCACGACCACCCGGTGTAATTTCTGGATTACCAAACATTACGCCAACTTTTTCACGAATTTGGTTTATGAATAACGCAATTGTTTTTGTTTTATTGATTGATCCAGATAATTTACGTAAAGCTTGAGACATCAAACGAGCTTGTAACCCTACGTGAGAGTCTCCCATTTCTCCTTCGATTTCTGCACGTGGTACTAACGCAGCTACTGAATCAATTACAACAATATCTACTGCCCCACTGGAAACCAAAGCATCTGCAATTTCTAAGCCTTGTTCACCTGTATCAGGTTGAGATAATAGTAATTCATCAATGTCTACGCCAAGAGCAGCTGCGTATTTTGGATCCAAAGCATTTTCAGCATCAATAAATGCAGCAATTCCGCCTTGTTTTTGAACTTCAGCAACAGCGTGCAATGCCACTGTTGTTTTACCTGAACTTTCAGGACCATATACTTCAATAATTCTTCCTCTTGGAAAGCCACCCACACCTAAAGCTACATCTAATGCTAATGAGCCACTAGGAATTGTTGAAATACGTGTGTCTATTTTTTCTCCTAATCTCATAACGGAACCTTTACCAAAGTTTTTTTCGATTTTTTTTAATGCTGCGTCTAATGCTTGTTTACGATCGTCTGCCATTAATTAAATCCTCCTCAAGTCTTTTTAACTATTAATTAATCATTCATAATTTCATCTGCTACAACAAATATCATACCTTTCTTTTATAAAAAAAGCAAGAAAAAAGCGAACAAACATTCGGTCTTTTTAACTGGATATTTAATCATTTATTTTTTCAAAAACTTTTTGTTGTATGGGGAGATCAAGTAGTACTCTTCGGATTAAGTCTAAACCAGACATAATCGATTTTTCTCGATTGCTGTCACGCCCTTTCCCCAAATGATATTCTTTAGCAAATGCTGTTTCTCCTTTAATAGCAACACCAATCCAAACGGTACCTACTTCTTTCTTTTCAAGCCTACTTGGGCCTGCAACTCCAGTAAACGAGAGGGCGATATTTGTATTAAACATCTGCTGTGCATTTTTTGCCATTTCAATGGAACATTCAGCACTGACGGCACCAAATTTTTCGATCGTTTTTTTAGAAACTCCTAAAATAGCCGTTTTTACTTCATTACTATAGGTTACGATACCTCCTTTGAAATAATCACTAGCACCTGAAACACTTGTCATACAACTTTGAAAGGCACCGCCAGTTAAACTTTCAGCGGCTGTAAGAGTCATTTTTTGTTCTTTCAATAAATCAGCAACAACATTTACTAATCGCGCATCCTCTCCATACCCATAAAAATAGTCTCCTATGCGTTGTTGAATGGTAGCTTCCATGTTATCCAATAATAGATAACAAGCTGCTGCAGTACTTCCATTTGCTGTTATACGAAGCCTTACTTCGTGCTTACCAGCATAGGTAGCAAGAGTAGGATTTTTCTGTTCCTCAATCAAATCATCTAATTCAGCAGCTAATTGAGATTCGCCGATATCAAAAAAGCGTAAAACTTTTGATATCAGATGAGTTTCCTCTTTAGGTTCTCCCCTTAATAATGGTTTGACCTCATTTATAAACATTGGCTCTAATTCATTTGGTGGACCTGGTAGTAGTATAAAAGCTTTACTTTTTTCCTTTAAAAACATCCCGGCTGCCAGTCCTGTCTTATTTTTCAAAATAGTAGAACCTTCAATAACCATGGCTTGCAATCGGTTATTTTCTGACATTGTTCGTTTTCTATTTTCATGATAGTCAATTATTTTATCCATTGTACTTTTATCTAAAACTAGTTCTTTAGCTAAATGATTAGCTAATATTTGCTTTGTTATATCATCTTTTGTAGGTCCCAAACCTCCTGACAGAATCACTAAATCACTTCTTTGCTCTGCAACTTGGATAGCTTCTAACAGTCGTTTCGGGTTATCTCCAACCACAACTTGATGGTAGACATCTATTCCTAATAATGATAGCTCACGAGATAGAAAAGATGCATTTGTATTGATCACTTGTCCCATTAATAATTCTGTTCCAACTGCTATGATTTCAGCATTCATTTTACTCACTCCTATTTTTATATTACGCGAATTCTTTTCTTAAATTTTAATTTGTCATTCGATTGAAAATAAAATACAAGCTTTACTGATTTAGCAACTTTATTTTAACATACTTTTCAAGAGGACAAGAAAAGAAGGTCCATTGAAATTCAACTCAAAGGACCTTCTTTTTTAGTTGTTTCTAAATTTTTCCGCTTATTTTGGACCTTTAAATACTGCACTGTTTTTTGCAAAATAATCTACACCCGAATAAACAGTGAAGAACAAACAGATATACAACATAATAGAAGCCAGTGGTAATCCAGTTCCTTCAAATGGTAAATTATCAATAAATAGTAAAATAATAGCTAACATTTGAGTAGCCGTTTTAATTTTCCCAGGCCAGGCTGCAGCTAGGACTGTTCCACCTTGCTCCACTAATAATAACCTCAATCCAGTAACCGCTAATTCTCTACAGACAATAATAGAAACAACCCAAGAAGGAGCTAGGTTTTGTCCAACTAAAATAATTAAAGCAGTCATAACCAACATTTTATCAGCTAATGGATCAGCAAATTTACCAAAATTTGTTACCAAGCCTTGCTTACGTGCAATTTTTCCATCTAACCAGTCTGTGAAACTTGCTAATGCAAATAAAACAGCCCCTACCAATTGAGTCATCTCAATCGTAGAACCTAAAAGATGAATAACGCCCCAATCAAAAGGTGCTAATACAATAATAACAAATAGTGGAATCATAAAAATTCTCAATACTGTAAGTTTATTCGGTAAGTTCAATTTTTTTGCTTCCTCTCTTCATTAACAGGTACATTAGTTGAAAGAGTATTCCCATTAAAGGACCCTTTCAAAGTACCTGTAACAGTGTTTTACTCAAATTGAAATTCAATTTCTTGTCGCACAGAATTTTCAGCTTCTGGAGCGTATGGGACATCTTCTCCATTAAGATTGATTTCTGTTGCAGGTGTATTCCCAATTATAATCACTAAAGATGAAGTTCCCTCTGGAATTTCCGTTTCTAAAGTAGATCCATCTGCTATCAATTGAGCATCAATTGTCGCGCCATCCCCTTCAACGCTGATCCAAGAATCTCCACCTGTTGCTGTTAATGTCAAACTATTATCTTCAGCATTTCCTGTGACCGCATAAGTTGTGGTCGACCCAGTAGAAGATACAATCTCTATTCCTAGAGCCTCTTCTATACTATCAACTGACTCTGCTGATTCAGTCGTTGGCTCTGATTCACTTTCTGAGATAGATTCAGCGCTAGAGACGGATATTGCTTCAGAATTATTTGTGATCATGGCTTCATCACCTTGATTATTTGTTTTGATTACAGCAAAATAAATGGCTGCTACAATAGCTACTGCCAGAATACCAATTAAAATTGTAGGCAAATTATTTTGAAATTTTGTTAATAAAACATTTTCAATGTTCTTCCCAGAACGCGTTTGACCGGTAGAAACTTTTTCGACGAATTCTTCATCATGTGCATGTGGCACTGCATCCGTATATTCTTCTAGCAATTGATCTCCATTCAAACCGACAGTATCTGCATATTGTTTTATAAATGCACGAGCATAAAATTTTCCCGGCATAACATCATAGTTGCCTTCTTCAATAGCTATCAAGTAACGCTTTTGAATCTTTGTCATTTGTTGCAAATCATCTAATGTATACCCTTTTACTTTTCTTGCTTCTTTTAACTTTTCACCAATTTCATTCAACTGTCTCACCTACCTATTCTCTTAATTTAAAGAGAAAATCTAATATCATTTGCATTATAACATAACTAAAACTCCAGCAACATTTATTTCTCTATTTTAACCAACCACCGCTGATAATGATTGATTGACCTGTCATATAGCCACTTCTTTTATCTACCAATTGAGTAACCCAAAAACTGATTTCAGAAATACTTCCTAACCGTCCTAATGGAATTTCACTTTCCAACTCTTTTATTTCAGCTAAAGTAAATTCTTGATTCATTTTAGTCGCAATCGCTCCTGGAGAAACAGCATTTACGGTTATTCCTAAGCTGGCTACTTCTTTACTATACGCTTTAACAAAAGCTAGTTGAGCACCTTTTGTCGTGCTATAAAAAACTTCCATCGCACTTCCCGTTTCCCCGTAAATAGAACTGATAAAAATAACTCTTCCATGTTTCGAACGAGCTAATTTATCTTGCAATTGTTGCATTAAAATAACTGGCGTTTTAACATGCACTGCCCACATACGCTCCATGTCCATAGAAGATACTTCTGTTAGTAACTGATAAGTTGTAAAACCACTAGCGAAAATAACAACATCAACTTGGAAAATTGAATTAAGAAAAAGAGGAATATCCTCTTCTTTAGTCATATCTAAAGACACTGCATAAAAATCTTGTTTAGAGTAGCGTTCTTGATAATCCTGCAACTGACTATTGATGCTTTCTACATTTGAATGATAATGCAAATACAGCGACCAGCCTTTTTCTGCTAATTCTTGCGCTATTCCTTTTCCTATATCACCGCTTGCTCCCATGATCAATGCAAATTTCAAGCTTCATTCGCCTCTTTTGGTAAAATATGAAAAGTGGTCATATGTTCTTCAACCATAAATTTTTCAGCTGCTTTTTTAATATCTATCAGTGTAATCCTTTCGATAATGGGAACAATATCAAATAGAGTTGCTTCTCCATAAGAGGGTTGACTAAATTGATTCGCAATGTATTCTAAAGAATTTAAAGACTGCAATTCTTGACCAATCATTCGTTTTTTAACTAATGCTAAATTTTCTTCAGTTAATTCTGAACTACTTTTTGCACTGAGTAACAATTTCTTAATTTCATCACTAAACACAGTAGCATCTTTTGCATCTCCACTAATATCAATAAAATGAAAGGTACGATCCAAATTAAACTCATAGGAGAAACTATCATCTATTATTCCTTTATCATACAAATCTAAATAATTTGCTGACGTAGGACCAAATAATAAAGTCAGTAGTAAATCCATGGTCGTTTTATATTCTAAAGCTTTTATACCATTTGGTATTATATTGATTCCTTTTACTCCAACAATACTTTTTGGTCGACTAACAGGCATTTTAATGAAATCAAATACCTTGATATCATGAATCGTCTCTTCAGGAAAGACTCGTTCAATTGTTTCGACCGGCAAGTATTCTTTCTTAGTTTGGTTTTCTCGGATCAATTGCATCATTTCTTCAGGGTCTAATTTTCCTACTACAAATAAATTCATATTGCTAGGGTGATAAAAAGTCGCATGGTTTTCGTACAGCAATTCAGGAGTGATATCCATAATACTATCCACTGTTCCGGCAATGTCGATGTGTAATGGGTGCTTCGGATACATATTGCCTAAAATACCAAAATACAAACGCCAGTCTGGTTCGTCTTCATACATTTGAATTTCTTGAGTAATAATACCTTTTTCTTTATTAACGGTTGCTTCTGTAAAATAAGGTTCTTGAACAAAATTTAATAATGTTTCTAAACTTTCAGAAACATGATTGGTACTAGAAAAAAGGTAAGCAGTTCTTGTAAAACTTGTAAAGGCATTAGCTGAAGCGCCTAATCGGCCAAATGTATTAAATACATCTCCATCTTCTTTTTCAAATAGCTTGTGTTCTAAAAAATGAGCAATACCATCTGGCACAGTAATCGTTTCAGTTTTTCCACGAGGGACAAATTGATTATCGATTGAACCAAAATTTGTTGAAAACAAACCATAAGTCTTATGGAAATCATTTTTAGGCAACAAAGTTACTTGTAAGCCGTTTCCTAGCGTTTCTGTATAAATTATTTCTTGTAATTGTTCATAAATTTTTTTCTCCATTATTTCGCCTCCGCTGTTAAAAAGAATGTTGCCTTTAGCTTCACTTTATTAGCTACTTCAATAATATCTTTTTTAGTAACTTTCTCAATACTCGCTACCCATTCATCAATTGAAAGAACTTTTCCTTTAGCTAATTGTAACGCATAGATACGTTCAATAACAGATCCTGGATTATCTTCTGATTGGAAAAGTTGATTTTTCAACATTTCTTTCGTTTGAGAAATTGATTCATCTGTAAAGTTTCCAGCTTGCATTTCTTCCAACTGCAAAGCAATAATTTCTCTAACCTGATCTACTTTTTGAACATCGATCCCAGTTTGAACAGTCATCATTCCTCTAAATGCATCCATCGAACTAGAAGCATAGTAGGCCAAGCTTTCTTTTTCACGCACGTTCATAAACAATTTTGAATGCGGAAATCCCCCAAATAAACCATTGAATACTTGTGCTGCATAATAGGTTGGGTCATGATAAAAAATGTTCGTTGTGTACCCAAGATTAAATTTTGCTTGAATAATCTCTTGTCGTTCCGTCTTATTTTCCACTTCACTAACTTTTGGCTCAGTGTAAAAACTACTTGTTTTTATTAATTTGCGCGGAGAAAAATCAAATTGCTCAAAGGCAGACTGAATTTCTTTTTCATTAACATCGCCTAGAACATAAATATCTATTTTGTCTTGATTTAATAAATCTTGGTAATAATCATACAAAGAAACAGGCGATATATTTTCTAAATCTTCTTTTGACCCTACACTTGGTGTTTGTTGATTGATATCTTTAAAAAATAATTCCTGTAAAGAAAGACTTGCATAAGTTTGTTTGTCATCAAGAAGTGAATCATAGTAATCGACGAGGTTCTCTTTTTCTCTCTTAAACGTCTTTTCATTAAAATGCCCATTTTCAACATTTGGTTGGAAGATAACTTCTTTTAAAAAATCAATTCCTTCTTGTAAGACATTATCTCCTTTTGAAAGATATTTCTCATTAACTAAATTTAAACTAACGGAGAATATATGTGTACCTCCCTTTTTGTTTACCGCTGTTCCAAAGTTAGCTCCATACATATTTGAAAGTTCACTTCTTAAAGCTGTTTGTGTTGGGTATTTCATGCTATTTGTTTCCAGCACATTCGCTAGCATAGCTCTTTTTGTAATGGTTTCTTTATTTAACGGAGCGCGAAATTTCAACATGATTCGAATCGTTTTGTATTTTTTTGTAGGGAGCACATGTAAATGAACTCCTTCTTTTAATTGAATAGACATACCTTTATTCCTCCTCTAACTTGGAAACTGTTCATTATCTATCTTAAAATAAAAAACAATAAAAAGAAAGCAACAACAGACATATCCGTCTGTTGTTGCCAAAATAGTACTTATTTTGATTTAATGTATGTTTTTCCGCCAGCTGCTGGTCCTTCAGACCTACCAATTACTCCTACCAACACAATAATCGTGATGGCATATGGTGCGATTTGCAACCATACACTTGGAATATCTTGGATGATTGGAATGTAGTTTCCAATAACGCCTAGACTTTGAGCAAACCCGAAGAATATGGCTGCTCCCATTGCACCAAGAGGATTCCACTTGCCAAATATCATTGCAGCCATAGCGATAAACCCTTGACCAGCAATCGTTGAAGCTGAGAAACTTAACGAGATAGACTGAGCTTGAATAGCTCCACCCATACCACCTAGTAAACCGGACAACATGACACCAGCGTACTTCATTAAGTAAACATTAATGCCTAATGTATCTGCTGCTTGAGGATGTTCTCCTACAGATCTTAATCGTAAACCGAAACGAGTCTTAAATAGCACTACCCAGCAAATAACTGCAATTAAAATACCTGCAAATGCGGGTGCTGAAGTTCCTCTAAAGAAAATATCGCCAATAATTGGGATACGATTTAATAAGGGAACCGTTACTTTACCAAAGCTTTCTGTGATACGATCTGTTTGTCCAGCGCCATTATACAATACTCGTGTAAAGAAAATGGCTAAGGCTGGAGCCATTAAATTAATTACGGTACCAGAGATAATGTGATCCGCTCTTAGATTGACTGTCGCTACCGCATGGATCAATGAAAAGATCACACCGATCAGTCCACCAACTAAAGCGGCGATCCAAGGAGTCCACCCACCAAAAGCTCCTGCAAATGTTAAATTAAAGACAATCGAACTGAAAGCTCCTATAACCATGATTCCTTCTAGTCCTACGTTAACGATACCGCTTCGTTCAGAGAATGTTCCACCAAGGGCAGTTAAGACAAGAGGAGCTGAGTAGACAAGTGATGATGCAACTATTAATTGAAGCAAACTGATAATATCCATCCTATTTCACTCCTCCTTTATTCACTCTAGCTCGTCTGTCAATAAAGTAGCGAATTAAATAATTAGCTCCTACAAAGAAGATAATAGATGCAATAACAATATCGACAACTTCAGTTGGCACTCCAGAAATGATTGGCATACTGTTTCCACCAATTTTCAATGCCCCAAATAAAATAGCTGAAAAGATGATTCCTACAGGATTGCTTAATCCCAGCAAAGCTACCGCCATACCATCAAATCCAATTGTTGGCATTGCACCTTGGGTAAAGATATTTTGGAAATTTCCAAGACCTTCCATTACTCCGCCTAAACCAGCTAAACCACCACTGATCAGCATAGATATAATAATATTGCGCTTAGAACTCATACCAGCATATTCAGAAGCACTCGGATTCAATCCAACGGTTCTGATTTCAAATCCAGTAGTAGTTTTTCTCATTAAGAACCACACAACAATAGCCATGACTAATGAAATGAAAATTCCAGCGTGAAGCGTAGAATTACTTGTTAATTCAGTTATCCAGCCAACGCGCAAACTAGCGCCTTCTGAAATGCGCGGAGTTGCATCTGCTGAATCCGTTAAAATATTTCGAATCAAGTAATTGGTAGTATAAAGAGCAATGTAATTCAGCATGATCGTAACAATGACTTCACTAGTATTAAAATAAGCTCTTAAGAATCCGGCAATCCCTGCCCAAATCGCACCAGCCAACACTCCTCCCAATATGCTTAATGGAAGTAAAATAAATCCTGGCAGATCCGCAAATATATTAGCCACCCAGACAGAACAAAGCCATCCTAGCAATGCTTGACCTGCAACCCCAATATTAAAAAATCCAGCAGTATAAGCTACAGAAAAACCTAACGCCGTTAAAATAAGCGGTGTGGCTTGTCTCAACGTTTCTCCAATATAAAAAGATGAACCAAAAGCGCCATTGATCATGGCTGAATACCCACTTATCGGATTATACCCAAAAATAGCCATGATAATTGCACCAAGAATGAACCCCATGACCACAGATAGTAAAGGAACTAATAGATTATTTAACGATTCTCTTTTATTGGTCAATGTGGACACCCTCCTTTCCATTTCCTTGTTTAATCAAAGAACGAGCTTTTTCAAGAGATGTACCTGCCATCAACAGACCAAGTTCTTGTTGAGTTGTTTCTTTAGGGTCTACAATAGCAACAACATTTCCTTCATACATGACAGCGATTCGATCAGATACATTTAAAATTTCATCCAATTCAAAACTCATTAGCAATACAGCTTTTCCATTGTCTCTTTGTTCAATCAAACGTGAATGTATATATTCAATTGCTCCTACATCAAGTCCACGAGTTGGTTGAGCAGCGATCAATAAAGAAGGATTGCGATTGATCTCTCTAGCAATAATAGCTTTTTGTTGATTCCCACCTGATAGCGAACCAGCAGGGTCGGACTCACTTTGAGAACGCACATCAAATTCTTCAATCAATTTTAAAGCAAATTTATTTATTTCTTTTTGATTTAGAATTCCATACTTGCTTAAAGGTTTTTTATAATATGTTTGCAATACCATATTTTCTTCTAATGACATTGGTAAGACTAGGCCGTGTTTTTGACGGTCTTCTGGAATATGACCTAATCCTACCTCTGTAATTTTACGCGGTGATTTATTTTGGATCTCTTGTCCGTTTAATACAATTTTTCCACTTTCAACTTTTGTTAGACCTGTTATTGCATGAATCAATTCACTTTGTCCATTTCCATCGATTCCAGCGATTCCCATAACTTCTCCAGCCCGAACTTCCAAACTTAATCCTTTAACTGCCTCTAACCCACGATTTTCTTTTACAACAATATTCTGAATTGATAACACAACTTCTTTTGGTTGCGAAGCTTTCTTTTTCGTCTTAAATGACACAGAACGTCCAACCATCATATCGGCTAACTCTTGTGGAGATGTAGTTGCAACATCTACCGTATTAATACTTTTCCCACGACGGATTACTGTGCACCGATCTGCGACTGCTTTTATTTCGTCAAGTTTATGCGTGATTAAGATGATGGACTTCCCTTCTTTTGTTAGGGCTCTCATAATATTAATCAGTTCGTCAATTTCTTGAGGGGTCAATACGGCTGTAGGTTCATCAAAGATTAAAATGTCCGCTCCACGATAAAGAGTCTTTAAAATCTCTACCCTTTGTTCCATCCCAACTGAAATAGACTCGACTTTTGCATTAGGATCAATTAGCAGACCATATTTTCCAGACAATTCTTTGATGTCTTTTTTAGCTGAATCTCTATCTAGAAAACCTTTTCTAGTTTGTTCAACTCCTAAAATAATATTTTCAGTCACAGTAAATTTTTTCACTAACATAAAATGTTGGTGAACCATTCCAATACCTAGTTTATTTGCTACACTTGGTGAACTTATGTTTACTGCTTGTCCGTTTACTAGAATTTCGCCAGAAGTAGGTTCTAACAAACCTGAAAGAATATTCATTAAAGTAGATTTCCCAGCACCGTTTTCTCCTAAGAGTGCATGTATTTCTCCCTTTTTAAGCTGCAAATTAATATTATCATTCGCTTTAAAAGTACCAAATTCTTTTGTAATGCCCTTCATTTCAATGACGTTTACTGATTCTGACACCATGGATTCACTCCTTTTCTATTGCTCAATCTATTATCTATGATAGTTGTTTTACAGACAAGCGATTATTAAATTTTCTCTTTTAATTTTAATAGAAAAAATAAATGCCACCTTATAGAAAATTTGATAATTCAATAAAGAGTAAAAGACCGGTATATAATTACCCGGTCCTTTCACTTTTATTTATTCCTTAAACTATTGTGTACTCAAAAATCAAGGGGCTTCTGGAACTGTAATGTCGCCATCAATAATTTGTTGTTTGTAATCTTCAACAGTTGTGATTACTTCTTCAGATAAAGCGCCATCTGTAATACCAACACTGTCTTCAGCTAAACCAAAGTTACTGATTTCACCACCTGGGAAGTTTCCTTCCATCGATGCATTTGCGATATCTTGAACAGCTTGACCGACACCTTTAAGTGTTGAAGTAAGGGTTAAGTTTCCACCATCGTATTCGCCTTCAGCAGTTTGATCACGGTCAACTCCGATTACCCATAATTGTTCATCTGGGGTAGAATTCATACGGTCAATAGCCTCTGAGAATACACCATTACCTGTATCGCCAGATGCATGATAAATAATATCTGCGCCAGAACTATACATTGCAGCTGCTAATTGTTTACCAAGAGCAGCATCTCCAAATGAACCAGCATATTCAACATCAACTTCGATTTCTGGATCAACAGCTTCTACTCCTGCTACAAAACCAGCTTCAAAACGATCGATGACATCACTTTCTTGTCCACCAATGAATCCCACGTGATTTTTTTCAGTCGTTTCAGCAGCAGCAACACCGGCTAAAAATGCAGCTTCATGATCTTTAAACAATACAGAAGCAACATTATCTTCTTCGATCATTTCATCGATGATTACGAAATCTTGGTCTGGATTTTGTGTAGCAACATCTTGCATTGCAGGTTTTAATTTATAACCGATTCCGTAGATCAAATCAAAATCATTATTTAAAGCCGTATTCAAATTTGTAACAAATTGAGAATCTTCATCAGATTGAATGTAATTGTAGCCTTCAGGTCCTTCTTCAAGTCCATGTTCTTCTCCCCAAGCTTGCATACCTTCCCATGCAGATTGGTTAAATGATTTATCATCTACTCCACCTACGTCAGTAACCATGACAATTGAGTAGTCTACTCCTGAACCAGAAGTTGAAGCAGTATCACTTCCTTCATCAGCACCACACGCTGCCAATGTTAAACTTGACAATAAACCTAGAGTTAATAAACTCTTGAAATTTCTACTTTTCACTCAAAAAACCCCCATTAATTTTTTAGTACGAATTAATTCTAAATCAATTCATCCTCATATTTATAATACCATTTTTATTTTAAAAAACAAACAACAAATGTGATTATTGAAAACGTTTTAGCTTGAAAACGTTCAGTTTTTAATCTATTTTTAATCTATTTGATTCACTTTTACCTAAGTTCGAGCTCGTAATAGGATTAACCTGATTTCCCTTAAAAAGTACCCATTAAGAAGTGGATTACTTAATGGATACTTTCGTTGCTACTATTCTGCTTTTATGTCTGCTAAATGGTCATCACCGGGAACTTGAGTAACATTTACCTTACGAGGCTTACTTCCCTCAGAAGGGCCAACAATACCTCGCATTTCCATTTCATCAATTAAACGAGCAGCTCTGTTATATCCAATTCTAAAGCGACGTTGCAATAACGATATACTAGCTGTCTGCATCTCAACAATAAGGGCCACAGCATCCTCGTAAACGTCATCTTGGACTTCACTTTGTGTCTCTTTAGTTTCTTCTGTAGGCATCATTTCTTCAACATAGTTTGCTCCTTGTTGATCTGTTACAAAAGTTACGATATGTTCAACTTCTTCATCAGATATAAATGCACCTTGGACCCGAACGGGTTTATTTTCTCCCATTGGTAAAAATAACATATCTCCTCTACCCAATAATTTTTCTGCTCCGCTACCATCGATAATAGTTCTAGAATCGACACCGCTGGAAACAGCGAAAGCAATACGTGAAGGAACATTAGCTTTAATAATTCCAGTAATAACATCTACACTGGGTCTTTGAGTGGCTAAGATCATATGAATACCAGCTGCTCTAGCCATTTGAGCTAAGCGAATGATAGCATCTTCAACTTCATTACTAGCTACCATCATTAAATCTGCCAACTCATCGACAATTACAACTATAAAAGGTAATATTGGATAATTCTCTTCATTTTCTTCGTTATGTTTTTTTAAATGCTGATTGTATCCAGTAATGTTACGCATTCCACTAGCAGCAAATAATTCATATCTTCTTTCCATTTCAGTAACTACTTTTTGTAGAGCCTGAGCTGCTTTTTTAGGATTGGTCACAACCGGTGTCAATAAATGTGGAATACCATTATAAACATTTAATTCTACCATTTTAGGATCTATCATCATTAATTTCACTTCATTTGGTTTAGCTTTCATTAACAAACTAGTAATAATCCCATTAATACAAACAGATTTCCCACTACCTGTAGACCCTGCAACAAGCAAGTGAGGCATTTTTGATAAATCAGCCATGGCGATATTACCGGATATATCTCTTCCAAGCGGCACTTCTAACATTTTTTCTTTATTATGAATTTGACCTTCAATAACATCTCTAAAAGAAACTAAGCTTACTTCATTATTAGGTACTTCAATACCGATAAACGATTTCCCTGGAATAGGGGCTTCAATTCGAATATCTTTCGCTGCTAATGCTAATGCAATGTCATCACTAAGGCTGACAATTTTACTCACTTTTACTCCATTAGCAGGCTGGACTTCATATTTTGTGACAGCAGGACCTAAACTTGCTTTAGTAACTTTTGCGTCTACGCCAAAACTTTTAAACGTTTTTTCTAATTTTAGAACATTTTTTTGTATAAGAGCATACTCGTTGGTTTGATCATTTTGTGGTATTTCGCTTAGCAAATGAGAAGGTGGTAACTGATAGTCTTTATTTTCTTTTTCAGTTCCTATTTCAAAATCGATTGTCCCTCCTTCAGTATCTTCAAGACCATCTTCTACTGTTTTCTCTATTAAAGGCTTTTCAACTCTACTTTGATAATTGTCAATTTCTAACTGTAATTGTTCATTTTTCCCTTCATCAACTGACTGGTTCTTTGAATCTGCTTTTAATAATGTTTTTATTTTATTTTTCTTTTCTTTTATTTCTTTCTCATCTTTTTTTGTATCAGCTACTTCAGATGATTTTTTTATATGGCTTATTTTTTGTTGGAAAATAATTTTCAAATTACTCATCACTGCCTTTAATTTTTGCCAAATGAGTAGTACTAAATTGCCAGTTTTTCTCAAAAAAGATTTAAACGACAATTGAAACAATAAAAATATTCCAAAAAAGCAACTAAGTCCTGCAATAAAATATGTTCCCCATTGTGAAAACAGGAAGTAACTGCCCGCATACAAAATTGCTCCAATCATTCCTCCACCAAGTGGCTGTGTAATTTCATTATTTGCCATATCTGTTATAAAGAAACGAAAAGTAGCAGAAATAACATTGATATCTGAATGGATAATAGGTGCGAATAAATTGGCATGCAATACTAATAATAAGCTACTGTAAATAAGTGAAAAACCTATAATCCGCTTATTTTTAAAAAGAGGCTCCTTACCTTTGAAAACTAGATAACCCCCGTATATCCCAACTAAAATCGCTGCTATGATAAAGGTATTTCCAACAAAAAAACGGAATAAATTTGCACTAAAGATTCCCGCAAAACCCGTTTGTGAGACTGAAAAAATACTTAAGATAATAAAAATAAAACCAATAATTTCAAAAGAAAGACGATTATTCGCGTTTTTTTTAGATACATTACTCTTTTTTTTCACTGCCAAAATTTTCTTCCCTCCTTACAGTTTTCTAGGTCTATAATTTTTAGTGTTGATAATTTTAATTCAATTACTTATCCAAATTTTTTTGGAGCAATCGGGTTGCTTGTAGCCAGAAAGGAAGCCTTATGAGGCTATTGATAGCATACAGGCGATTCAATTGCTCCACAAGAAAACCCGTCCATTCTGGAATAAATTTCATTTTGAAGTATCAATACTATTTGTCATATCACCGTTTTTCTTTAATTATACACAAAATCTACGTTAAACGGAACAAAGTAAAAGGATGAAATAGACAATCGTTACTGTCTGATCCACCCCTTCTTAACTTTAATTATCTTTTTTTTCCATTGCAGCCTTCATTGCTAAGGCTAATGGACTTTCAGCTTCTTCTTGTTTATTTATTTTTTGCATCAATTTATTCGTTTCGTGTTTACTAGGTTTTTTACTAGACTTGCCTTCTATTTTTTCAGATACATTACAATATTTGCACTTGAAATAATTCCCACTTTTCCCTTCATGAATTTCCATTTTCCGGTGACACTGTGCACATCGATGATTAGAAACTTTCGGATCTTTTCTCCGTTTATACGAACAAGTTGAACTGCTACAAATAAGCAATTTCCCATCACGACCACTTCGTTCTTTCAATAATTCGCCGCAGTCAGGACATATTTTAGTTGTTAATGCATGATCCTTGTAGGTTTCTGTACTTTTTTTAATTTCTGATACTAAACGAGCTGTTTCTTTTCTAATTTGTTTTAAAAATTCCTCTTTTTCCAACATACCTTTTGCAATTTCTTCCAATGACTTCTCCCATTTACTTGTGAGCTCTGGAGTCACTAATGTTGGATTTACTAATGTTAGCAGTTGTTGACCTTTAGGTGTAGTACTTAACTTGTTCTGATTCCGTTCCATCAAGTCGCTTTTAATGAGTTTCTCAATGATTTCAGCACGAGTAGCAGGCGTACCTAATCCATTTTTCTCCATATTCTGAAGCAGATTCCCTTCAGATAACCGAGCTGGAGCTTCTGTCAGTTGTTTTTCTATTTTATAAGTTGCATGGTTTATTTGCTCATTCAACTTATAAACATTTTCAGACTGTTTTTGTACGTCTTTTTTCCACCCTTTTTCAATTACTTCTTCTTGCTGCAGTTCAAATAAGATGTTAGCTGTCGAAAAAACGACGGTTGTCTTAGATACTTTATAGGCTGGTAAAAACAATCCTACAAATCGTTCAACAACCATACGGTAAATTTTCAACTCATCGGCTTCCATTTTTTCTGGGCGTGGACGCTCTTCAGTTGGAATAATTCCATGATGGTCCGTTACTTTTGCAGTATTAAAGACACCTTTTTGAGTTACTTTGGCTCCATTTTTCAAGATTTCTTTAACTTCCTGAGGAGCAAAATTTTGAATAGCCAATACTCTCTCTTTCATTGTTCCCATCATGTCTTGCGTTAAATATTTTGAGTCTGTTCTTGGATAAGACAGCACCTTATGACGTTCATATAATGTTTGCATCAAACTAAGTGTTTTCTTTGCTGAAAATTGATAGCGTTGGTTTGCTTCGCGCTGAAGTTCGGTCAAATCAAACGGCAAAGGAGCTTGTTGAACAGATTGCTTTTCTTTTATATCCAGAACTGACACTGGCTGGTTTTTTAATGAGGCTACTAAGGCTTCCGCCTTTTTTCGTTCATTATATTTACGGGGCGCACCCGATTGCACCAACGCTTTTTTTCCATTAACAATCAATTGAATAGTATAAAAAGTTTCTGGAACAAATGAGTGTATTTTCGCTTCTTGCTTACGCACCATAGCTAACGTCGGAGTCTGAACTCGTCCAGCAGATAAATTATCTTGATATTTTACGGTCAATGCTCTTGTGACATTTAAGCCAATCAGCCAGTCTGCTTCTGAGCGTGCTATAGCAGAATCGTATAGTGTGTCGTATTTTTTGCTAGGCTGTAACTGATTAAAACCATCTTTGATTGCTTTATCCGTTTGTGAAGAGATCCAAAGTCTTTTTACTGGCTTATTAAAATGAACATACTCTAGTATCCAACGTGCAACTAGTTCTCCCTCACGTCCAGCATCGGTAGCAATGACGGCTGATTCAATGTCTTTTCGCTCAGCAAGTTGTTTGATTGCTTTTAATTGACCTCTTGTATTTTTCAATGGTGTAATCATCATTTTTTCTGGAATAAGTGGCAAGGTATTTAGATCCCAGGTTGCCCATTCTTTTTTATACTCTTCAGGCATTTTCAACCCTAATAAATGACCTAGTGCCCACGTTACGATAACGTCTTTTCCTTCAATATGCGTTTTACTTTTCTGTGTGGCTCCTAGTACTCGTGCAATTTCTTTTCCTACACTTGGTTTTTCGGCAATAATTAATGTTTTCATGATTGTTCCTTTCTTAAAACAGCTTATCATTTCAATTTTTTCTATGAATTGCTGTGCATTCATTGTAAATTATCTCTATACTCAATGCAACAATCCCAAAAATGATTTCTATTCCTTTATATTCAGAACAAAGAATATTTGACCAAATTCAAAGGAATCGTTAAAATAAACTAACATAAGCAACCGATTTCTTTTGAAAAGGAAGGAGATATAATGACTTCATTTTTTAGAACAATCAAACAATTTATTTTTCCAATAAACAAAGCAGATGAGTCTTCAAAAAATCAGACCAATAATGGAGGGATTTCTATGAAAAAAGTTTCTATTCGTGTAGCAGGATTGGTGCAAGGTGTTGGTTTTCGTTTCTCAACAAAATTAGTGGCCGATCAGATAGGTGTTTATGGTATTGTTCGAAATGAATCTGATGGAAGTGTCTATATAGAAGCCAACGGGGCTCCAGAAAAAATTGACCTATTTATCGAAAAAATAAGAAATTCCCCTTCGCCAAGTGGCAATGTTGATTCTATAATAGTTGAAGAACTTCCTTCCTTAAAGATTAGAGATAAGTTCACAATAAGCAATTGAAAACCAGACAGCAATCCTGTATAGTAAGTAATGTTACTTAATTTAATAAAAATGAAGGATTGTGAACAATGAAAAATTTCAAAAAATTACTTCTATCGGGAACACTTTTAAGTGTCGTGTTTTTTTTGTCAGGTTGTATGGGTCGTGACTCTGATGGTAATCCTAGTGGTACAATTTATGAGTTATTAGTAGTTCCAACACAACGAGTAATTATTCAACTGGCTGATTTATTTGGAGGTAGTTATGGACTGTCCATTATAGCTATTACATTAGCTGTGCGTCTAATTATTTTACCTTTAAATTTAAGTCAATCTAAAAAATCAATTATTCAACAAGAAAAAATGGCTATGATCAAACCAGAAATGGATGAGGTTCAAAAGAAACAAAAAGCTGCTGTTAGTGCTGAAGAAAAAGCTGCTGCACAACAAGAACTCATGAGCTTATATAAAGATAATAACATGAGTATGCTAGGCGGTATCGGCTGTTTACCATTATTGATCCAAATGCCGATTTTTACTGCTATGTTTCAAGCTATCAGTTTATCGAAAGAAATTGGAAGTAGTACTTTCTTAGGTTTTAGTTTAGGAGATCAAAATATCGCTCTTGCTATTGCAGCTGGTGCAGTTTATTTTGTTCAATCTTATGTTTCTATGATTGGCCTTCCAGATGAACAAAAGAAACAAATGCGTACAATGATGTATGTTAGTCCAATAATGATTTTAATGGTTTCATTTACTTCTCCTGCTGGATTGGGATTATATTGGTTTGTCGGAGGGGTTTTCGCGGTATTCCAAACACTTATTACCAATTTTATCTTTAAACCAAGAATAAGAGCCCAGTTAGAAGAAGAAGCTAAGAAACGTCCTGTTAAACCAAAACGGACGATTAAACAAGCTGAGCCCGTTGAACAAAAAACTAAAGAGTTAAATCAACCTTCTAATAATAAAAATACTCATGGAAGAAATGCTGGTAAACAGCAAAATAAACGTTAAAAAAAGTGCCTACTCAAATGAGTAGGTACTTTTTTTGACTATATTTTTTAGTAATGATAAATTTAATCCAAGCGATTATCTAAAATGGACGCTATAGAGAACACTTTTTTAGTGTCCAGTCTATAGCGCCCATTTTAATTTGATATAGAATTTTTTTATGATTCTTCCTTATATATAGGTAATGATATTCTAAATATTGTGCCATAATCTAAAACACTTTCAACCGTAATATTTCCCTTATATCCATTTAATAATTCTTTTGCTATTGATAAACCAAGCCCATTTCCACCTCTATGTCGGCTGCGAGCTTTATCAATCCGATAAAAACGATTAAATATTTTCTCTGAATCTTCTTGAGTCATGCCTTCACCAAAATCCTGAATAGCAATTTGAACTTTTCCATCATTAGTTGCAACTGAAATATGAACTTCCTTACGATCAGTAGAATATTTCACTGCATTATCTAACAAAATAACTAGAATCTGTTCAAAATGATTTCGGTATATAGAAACATAGACTTCATCATAAATATCGTCATCTAAATTAAAAACAAATTCAGGATGAATCAGGCTAAAATTATTGTAAGTTTGTTGAATAACTTGTTTTATGGCTGTTTTTTCACTTTTATAATGGATTTCTACTTGTTCAGCTCTAGACAAATCAAGCATTTCCTGAACCAAACTTTTCATTCGTATAACTTCTTGTAATGAAGCGGCTAGTGATTCATCTAATATTTCAGGATCTTCCTTTCCCCATCGATTTAACAACTTCAAATGTCCTTCCATAACAGCGACTGGAGTTCTTAGTTCGTGAGAAACATCCTCTACAAATTGTTTTTGTTGCTCAATATACTTTTGCATTTTATCCAACATATCATTGAACACCATCGAGAGATGATCTAATTCATCATTTCCTTCAGCAACTTCAATTCTAGAAGTTGATTGCGTATCTTTACGAAGATCATTCATCGTATTAGTAATATTTTTTATTGGCTTCAAAAAATTATATGCCAATAAATAGCCCAAGATACCACTAAAAATAAGTGCGGCAAAACTCATTGCTATCAGACTGATGATTGTGACTTCAATCAAGTTATGATAATCGGCCATTCCATCTATAATCTGTACATAACCAATAATTTGGTTTGTTTCATCAGAAATAACAGGCATTACCCCGTAATAGCCTTCTTCACCGTCTATTTCAATCATCTTAATAACCGGTTCTGAACTTTCTTCAAAAGAAAAGTCCCCTAATTTTGACTCGAAAAGTAAGCGCGATGTCGGAGTGTAGACCCGTACGATTACATCTTCTTCATTCATTTTTGCATATAGCGTATCTTGGTAATTTCCAGAATCTTCAAAGGTTGTATTTCCCTGACCATACTCTTCCCTTAATTCCATAGCATCTGGAAAGTAAGAAGGGTTAAAAGCGGAGTAGACAATTGCTTTTGATAAAGCAGTGGAATCACTATCGGTTAATTTATTTTCATCAACTAACCGGTTTGAAGCCCCGAATAAAACCTCTCTGAAGTTTTCTTCCTCTTGTGTAAACATAATTTGTCTAAAGCCTACAAAAATAACAACAGAAAAAACCGAAAACGTTAGGAAAATTGCTAGTGTAGCACCAATTGTCCACTTCCATTTTAACGAAAGCCGTTTCCTTTTCTTTTTGCTATCTTTTTTGTTATAAAAAGGGAACTTCACGAACGCATCACGTAACCTGTACCACGAACGGTTTGGATGTAGCTATCAACGTTAGGAACATCAATTTTATTGCGTAAGTAACGAATATAAACATCTACTACATTCGTTTCAACTTCAGTTTCGTATCCCCATACTTTATTTAACAGTACATCACGAGCTAAAACAACATTCACGTTTTCCATTAATTCTAATAACAATTCATATTCACGTTTTGTTAATTCGATGACTTCATCTCCACGGCGCACAACCCGGTTTTCTTTTTCGACCTTTAAATCTCGGTAAGTAACGGTTGTTTGTTTCGTGATATTTTGTTCACTCTCAATCTCAATACGACGGAATAAGGCACGTAATCGTGCTAATAATTCTTCAATTGCAAATGGTTTAACAATATAGTCATCCGCACCATGATCTAATCCAGATACTCGATCAATAACAGAGTCTCTAGCAGTCATCATAATAATAGGTACATTGCTAACTAGTCTGATACGACGGCAAACATCTATTCCATTTAATTCTGGTAACATTAAGTCTAATAAGATAACATCCCAATGTGCATCTTCTGCAACCGCTGCTTCTAATCCGCTGCGACCATCATAACGAACCTCTGTTGCGTAACCCTCATGTTTTAATTCAAGTTCTACAAATCGAGCCAGATTCTTTTCATCTTCAATAATTAAAATTTTATTCATGCTATTGCACACCTGCTCCTCTAAAATCACTTTTTTCTATTTAGCTCTTATTAAGATACCATGATAAATAGTTTTTCACAATCAATTTTTAATGTGTCCGTTATCATTTTACCATAAATTAAAAATAAGTGAGGACCTTGAAATCTATATTTAAGAACTATCAAACCATTTAAATATTTTTTTGCTTTATTCCTTCAATTTTCAACTAACATACACTGTTAGAGAACCAAAAAAGAGACTAAATTAAAATTTAGTCTCTTTTTTGTCGTCTTTTTTTGAGATAACTCAATAATTAAAGTTGTTCTTCTCCTTCATCACCATACCAATCAAAATGGAATGTTCCTGCTTTATCTTTTCTTTCGTAAGTATGTGCACCGAAATAATCCCGTTGAGCTTGGATAATATTTGCTGGCAAATCAGCCGTACGATAAGAATCATAATAAGCGATTGCTGAAGAGAATGTTGGAATAGGCACGCCTGATTTAACGGCGATCCCGACAACATCACGAACAGAATCTTGATAGTTTTTAGCAATATCCATAAAGTAACCATCTAACATTAAGTTTTTAAGATCTGGTTTATGATTGTAAGCATCCGTGATTTTTTGTAAGAATCGAGCACGAATGATGCAACCAGCACGGAATATTTTAGCTATTTCACCATATTGTAAATTCCAATCATACTCTTCACTAGCTGTACGCATTTGTGCAAATCCTTGAGCATAGCTCATAATCTTACTGAAGTACAACGCTTGTCTAATTTTTTCGACTAATTCAGCTTTGTCTCCTTCAACTTTATAACTAGCAGGTTTTGGTAAAATTTTGCTTGCCTCAACTCGTTCTTCTTTTAGTGCTGAGATATAACGCGCAAAAACGGATTCTGTAATCATTGGAAGCGGAACACCTAAATCTAGTGCACTTTGTGATGTCCATTTACCAGTTCCTTTATTTCCAGCACGATCCAAAATAATATCCACCATTGGTTTACCTGTTTCAGGATCTTTTTTTGTCAAAGCAGTTGCTGTAAGTTCAATTAAGAAACTATCTAATTCGCCTTTGTTCCATTCGGTAAAAACTTCAGCTATTTCATCTACAGATAGTCCAGCAACATTAGTTAACATGTGGTAAGCTTCAGCAATTAATTGCATGTCTCCATATTCGATACCATTGTGAACCATTTTAACGTAATGCCCTGCTCCATTTGGTCCAATATAAGTAACACATGCTTCGCCATCTTCATCAGCTACAGCAGCAATTTGTTCAAGAATTGGAGCAACTAAATCGTATGCTTCTTTTTGTCCACCAGGCATAATAGCCGGCCCTTTTAATGCTCCTTCTTCTCCACCAGAAACACCTGTTCCAATAAAGTTTACCCCTGACTCAGCAAGTTCTTCACTACGACGAATTGTATCTTTAAAGAAAGTATTTCCGCCATCAATCAATATGTCACCTTTATCAAGATGTGGCAATAAGGATTGAATCGTTGCATCTGTACCCTTACCAGCTTGTACCATTAATAAAATACGTCTTGGTTTTTCAAGTGAATCTACAAATTCTTCAACTGTACGAGTCAATACTAATTTTTTATCTGGATTCTCTGCAACAACTGCTTCTGTTTTAGAAGTTGTTCGATTATAAACTGATACAGAATACCCTCTGCTTTCAATATTTAAAGCTAAGTTTTTCCCCATAACAGCCATTCCAACTACACCAATCTCTTGCTTACTCATATTTATTTAAACTCCCTTCACTTAAAAACTGATTTTATTTTAACACTATTTCTCTGTTCTTTACTATCCTAGCAAAAAAAGGAAGAAATTAAAAGTTGTTTCATTTAAACTGACTACTTTAAGAATTATTTTATCTGCTTTCTAATTAAACTATACCGATTTTACCTGTATTTAATATTCCTTTTCACCTATTTTATTCCTAATTAGTGTAAAATAGGTGTTAAAGTAGACTTTATTGCTTAACTACATTTTCTATTAATCCTATTTTAAGGAGCGTTTGCTATGATCCAGTCCTATTACACAACAAATCAAGGAGAGATTATTCAAGATACTGATTTTGCTCATGTAGAGTGGATTCACCTTTCTGATCCAACAGATGATGAAATTAATCGGGTGGTTAACCATTTCGGGTTTCCAAAAGACTACCTTTCTAGTGTTTTGGACCCAGATGAGGTTTCAAGACATGAAAATTTAGAATTAGATGAAAGCAAAAGTTCTTCATTGGCTATGTTTCTTTATCCATTAAAAATAACGGGTAACCCAAACGATAGTGAATATGTTACCAGACCTTTAGCTGTTATTATGACCTCCAAAACCGTTATTACTGCTGCTGTTAATACACCTGATTTCATTTCAAAAATGATTGAGAATAAGCCGGATTTTCCAATATCTAGTACAAATCAAGAGCGTTTTTTGTTAGATATTGCTTGGCACATTTCGTCTAATTACATTATTTACTTAAAAGATATCAATGCTAAAATAGAAAAATTAGAAGACACTATTACAAAGACCTCAAAAAACCGTCAATTATTTGTTTTAATGTCCTTACAAAAAAGTTTAGTCTATTTTAGTACTGCTATCGAAAGCAATCATCCGATTTTCAAACGTTTAAAAGATATTGAGCGTTTTAATACCGATAAAAACATTCTTTCCTTTTTACATGATGTTGTCATTGAAAATCAACAAGCGGAAGCTATGATAAGACAATCTAGTAAATTACTAAAGCAAATTAGTACTGTTTTTTCTTCAGTTATTTCAAATAATTTGAATAATATCATGAAGGTTTTGACTTCAATTACCATTGTCTTAACTATTCCAAATATTGTTGGAGCACTCTGGGGAATGAATGTCTCTTTACCACTAGAAGATACACCCGGTGTTTTTTGGATTATTTGTTTGATCATCATTATTATCTGTGCTGTAACGGTTTGGATGTTAAGAAAAAAAGATTATTTTTAATAGTCTATTGATTCTGCTGGCATCTTTGTTGTAAACTATAAGAAATAGGTTTATGAAAGTGAGGGATTACCTCTTGGCGGCAAAAAATAAAAAAAGAGTTTCTAAAACACAACGCTTCACAAAAGCGTTTGTCTGGATAATGCTCATTGCAATGTTAGGTTCAGGATTTCTTTCTGTTCTTTACACACTAATCACTATGAATTAAAGTTTACCACAGAAAACGATTTTGCTAATCGTTTTCTGTGGTTTTTATTTTAAAAATTGGAGGTTTAATAAAAGATGAATTTAAATAGACACTCAACTTGTATTCAAACAGCTACCTTTAGTATGGGTTGCTTTTGGGGGCCAGATAGTTTATTTGGTCATCTCCCAGGCGTAATTCATACACGTGTTGGTTATGCTGGTGGGACAACAACTGATCCTACCTATTATTTAATGGCAGACCATACGGAAACTTTAGAAATTGACTTTGATCCTGAGGTTATTAGTTACCCAACTATTTTGACTTTATTCTGGGACAGTCATGACGCTGTCAAAGATCGTACCTATAAAGGACGCCAATATCTTTCTCTTTTGTTCTATCATGATGCCGAGCAGCAAAAGGTAGCTCACCAAGTTAAACAAAATTGGGAAAATAAGAATCACAAAAAAATACAAACAGAAATCCAACCTTATACTCATTTTTATCAAGCGGAAGATCGTCATCAAAAATATTTTTTGAAACGTTATCCAAAAGCTCATACAGCTATCTCCAATCTTTTCCCCACTTATTCTGATTATATCGATTCTACTATTGCTGCACGTTTAAATAGTTTTGTTAGAGAATTTGTTCTGCTAGCAGATATCAAAAAAGAACTGGATTTTTGGAACCTAACCAAAAGTGAAAAATATATTTTAGAGGATTTGCTTGATACTATTCATTGGTAAAGTTAATTGTTACTAGTTCTAAAGAAAAATATTCTTGCAATCAATCAGATTAAAAGTCTGATTGATTGCAAGAATATTTATTTCAACTAAATTTTTTTTGTTTTTGTCTTTCTATTTTAGCTAGTACGGTTAATTCCTTTGCATGTTCTAATGTTAGCTTTGTGATTTCAGTTCCTGCTAACATACGCGCAATCTCTTCTATTTTCTCTGAAGTTTCTAAGGCATTAACATGTGTCTTTGTTCGATCATTTTCAACACTCTTAGAAATATAAAGATGATTATCGGCCATCGCTGCTACTTGAGGCAAGTGAGTAATACACAGAACTTGAGAATGAACAGCTACCATATAAATTTTATTTGCAATAGCTTGTGCGACCCGTCCGCTAACACCTGTATCTACCTCATCAAATATAATACTCGTGATCCCCTGAGATCTAGAAAATATGGTCTTCATTGCTAACATCATACGAGACAATTCTCCTCCAGAAGCTACCTTAGCTAAAGGTTTTAACGGTTCACCCATGTTTGTAGCAATATAAAACTCTATTACGTCAAAACCTGATTCACGCGCTTCTTCGCTCAAAAATTCTTTAATTGGTTTAAAGAATTGAACTTCAAAAACAACTTTTTCCATATAAAGTTCTTGTAATTGCTCATGAATAGATCGTTCTATATCTTTGGCTACTGTTCTGCGTTTTATAGATAGTTGACTGCCTTTATTTATTAGTTTTTTTGATAAAACAGCTAATTCTTTTGTCATATTCGTTAAATGATTTTCACGATTCATTATTTGATCTAGTTCAGCTGAAATTTTTTCGTAATAACCCTTTATTCCCGCAATAGATTCCCCATATTTTCGTTTTAATTGTTTTATGATTTCTAATCTTTTTTCAATATCATTTAACCGGTCTTCATCATAGGCCATTTGATCTATTTCCCGCAAAATATCACTAGCTGCTTCTTGGAGTTGGAAATAACTACTTGAAATAGCTTCTGATAAAGTTTTATATTTTTCATCTATCGTTTCCAAAGAACTCATATCAGTCATTGCATTTCCAACTAAATCAATACCGTTTACCTCATCTCCTTGCAGTGCATCATAGCTCAAAGATAAGGCTGACATAATTTTTTGATAATTAGATAGAAGATTCTTTTCTTCTAACAACTCTTCCTCTTCTCCATCAAGAAGTTCTGCCATTTCAATTTCATTCGTTTGATACTGCAACATATCTAACCGTTGTGCTAATGCTTGCTCTCCGTTTTGCCATTTTTCATAGGCTTTTTCTACTTTTTTATATTGAATGTATGTTTCTTGAAAATCTTTTTTTAATGCGATTAGTTCCTTATCACCAAAATGATCCAACATGCTTAAATGGCGTTCCGGATTCATTAACTCTTGGTGTTCATTTTGACCATGGATATCAATAATTGATTCTCCAATTAAACGCAGCGTTGCTATAGTCACTAAACGGCCATTGATACGACAGATATTCTTTCCGCTACGATGAATATCACGTTGAATAATAACGCTATCTTCCTCACTGTCAATATCATAAGCCTTTAGTAATTCATAAGTAAGCGAATTTCCGTCTAACGAAAACAAAGCTTCTAATACACACTTAGCTGCGCCATGTCGGATAAATTCACTAGATCCTCTTCCACCTGCAAGCAATCCAACAGCATCAATAATGATTGATTTTCCTGCTCCTGTTTCTCCGGTCAAAACGGTCATACCGCTGTTAAAACTAAGATTTAAATTTTGTATAATAGCAAAATCTTTGATTGTTAATTCCTGAAGCACTGTTTATCACCTCCAATACTTCTTTCTTAAACACTTAAATTAATTGTATGAAATGGTTTTTTAACTGTAGCGCTTCTTCATGTGATCGACAAATAATAAGTACTGTATCATCCCCTGAAATAGCTCCAAAAACACTCTCAAAATTTGAAGAGTCAATTAAACTACCCAGCGCAAAAGCATTTCCAGGAATGGTTCGAATGAGTAGAAAACAATCTTGCGTATCCACTGAAACAAAAGCATCTTTAAATAAACGTTCCAATTTTTTTGATGTATCGTATTGAATATCAGGCGGCAAACTATATCGGTATCCTCCTGTTTGTGAGGGTACTTTTACTAATTGCAATTCTTTAATATCACGTGAAATAGTTGCTTGTGTGACTTCGATACCCTTTTCTTCTAATATACGCACAAAATCTTCTTGTTTTTCAATAACATTTTCTTTAATCAACTCTTGCAATAAATGGTGACGATCTCTTTTTTTCATGTTTCCACCTCATTTTCATAACTACTATTATTCATTTAATACTCCTATCATAGCGTACTTATTTCAGATAGAAAAGAAAAAAATAAAAGAACTTAAAAACAAAAAAACTAAAACTTTAAAATAAAATACGAATATACTGATTCCAAACAGTACATTCGTTATTTTATTCATTTTCGCTTTTTTAGTGTGCTATAAGCTTCTGCTAAAACTGACTCTATGTCTACAGTTTGAGCTAACTCACCTTGTATCTTGTCATTCCATTTTAAATGAGCTAAAAATTCAATATTTCCTTCACCACCAGTAATAGGTGAAAACGTCAAGTTCAATACATCATAACCAATACTTATTACAAATGAAAGCATGTCTGTCAGGACTTGTTCATGAACCCGTTTATCGCTGACAATTCCTTTTTCACCCACATCTTCCCGATGAGCTTCAAATTGAGGCTTTATTAAAGCCAAAACATCTCCACCAGAAGCAATAATATTCTTCAAGACTGGAAGAATAAGGCGTAGTGAAATAAATGAAACATCAATTGATGATAAATTTGGTCTGCCTTTTGAAAAATCTTCTGGCTTACAATACCTAAAATTTGTTTGTTCCATAACTATGACTCTTGGATCTTGACGAAGTTTCCATGCTAACTGATTAGTCCCAACATCTAAAGCGTAACTCATTTTAGCTCCATGTTGCAAAGCTGCATCTGTAAATCCTCCAGTAGAGGAGCCGATATCTAACATAATTTTATCAGCAATAGCCACATCGAATACTTTCATAGCTTTTTCTAATTTAAACCCTCCACGGCTCACGTAACGAGAATGCTTACCTTTTAATTGGAGTTGAGTGTCAATTGCAATTTTTTCTCCAGCAGTGTCAATTCTTTCTTCTTTAACTGTATAGACTTGACCAGCCATAATCATGCTTCTTGCTTTTTCTATCGATTCTGCAAAACCTTGTTCAACTAGGAGAATATCTACTCGTTCTTTCTTCATATAATGGCTCCTATCTTTTTAATCAATTGCCAATAAATCGATAATTTCTACTAATAAATTAAGTTGAATCGGCTTCGCTGATTTTTTACTAATATCTTCAGCCGTTCTTAGATTTACTTTTGCAAGTGTTAACTCTTGCTCCAAAGCATTTCGAGCTCCTTCAAGTGTCAATAAACCCGGATACGTGCTTTTATGATGGGCTTCATCCATTCCTGTATTTTTGCCTATTTCTTCAACATTGCCAATTATGTCTAGAATGTCATCCCGAATTTGATAAGCCAATCCGATGTGTTCAGCAAACTCCATCAATTGTTCTTCTATTTCTGGCATTGCATCAGCAATCACACAAGCCGCATGTATTGGGAATTTTAGTAATTCACCCGTTTTATTTTTATGAATAAGTTGCAGTTCTTTTAAGTTTAGCTTTTTTTTCTCACCTTGAATATCTGCCATTTGGCCTAAAATCATACCTTCTGGACCAGCTGATTTTGCTAATGCTAAAATGATTTTCATTTTCTTTTCTACTGGTATATTTGATTCAGCAATAATTTCAAAAGCTTGCGTCAACAAAGCATCTCCAGCTAAAATCGCAATATTTTCACCGTATACAATATGGTTGGTTGGCTTTCCTCTGCGAAGATCATCATTATCCATAGCTGGCAAGTCATCGTGAATTAAAGAATAAGTATGAATAAATTCTAAAGCCGCACTTGTAGCAAAGCCATCTTTTATATTACCGCCTAGCGATTGGATCGTTGCTAATAGGAGTAAGGGTCTAATTCTTTTTCCACCTGCTGCCAAAGAGTAGGACATTGCTTCATGTAGCTTTTCTTTCTTAGTTGAATCTTTTCCTATATATTCTAACATTTCTTTTTCAAAGGATGGCATTACTTTTTCTTTAAACGAACTTAGATCCATAGTCGACCCTCTTCCTTCTTCCTATTCCTTTTCACTATTTTCTTCAAATAATTTTTCTTTGCCATTTTCATCAACTATTTTAGTTAATGTTTGTTCTGCATTTTGCAAAGTTTCTTTACAGAACTTACTTAGACTTACGCCTTTTTGAAATTGGTCTAATGCCTCTTCTAAGGGGACATCTCCACGCTCTAAATTCGTTACGATCTCTTCTAACTGCTGCATGGCTTCTTCAAATTTCATTTTTTTTACTGTACTCATTTAGATTCCTCTTCTTTCTTTATCACTTTTGCTTCAAAGTTTCCCTTGTACAAATGAACGTGTATTTTATCCTCTAATTCAACTTGTGCGCTGTCTTTAATCACTTTTCCATCCTTTGTCGCATAACTGTAGCCGCGGTTCATGATTTTTAATGGGCTCAAATAATCTAGTGATTGAACAGCATAATGAAATCGTTTGTTTTGATTTTCCATATACCATTCCATTTGCGTAGTTAAATGTTTGTTCATCACACTCAAATCACTAAATTTTTGCTTCACCAGTTGTGTTGGATTTTGTGCGTTTAGTTGCAACATTTGTACGTTTAGTTCGTTTTTTAATTGCTGATTTTTCTCTTCCATTGCTCGGATGAGCCTTTCAGATAAAAGATCTAATTTTTGAGCATATCCTTCATACAATCTTTGCGGTTGATTAAATATATAAGAACCCAAATGACTGTTCAACCGTTGATTCAAAACCTCTACTTTGCGAGCATAGCTTTGAACAAGGCGCAATTTCAACTGATCAATTTTAATCAACTCATCAGACAACAACGGAACGGCAAGTTCAGCTGCTGCTGTTGGAGTTGCCGCTCGCACATCTGCTACTAAATCCGCAATAGTCGTATCTGTTTCATGTCCCACCGAAGAAATGATTGGTGTTTGAGCTTCGAATATTGCTCGGGCAACTTTCTCTTCATTAAAAGGCCACAGATCTTCAATTGAACCTCCACCACGGGCAATAATCATTGTATCAAAATCGCCTTTTTCTTCTACCATACGGATACTCGATACAATTGCATCAGCCGCTTTATTCCCTTGGACAAGAGTAGGATAAATAACTAATTGGACAATTGGGAAACGTCTTTTGATTGTAGTCATAATGTCTCTTACAACTGCACCGCTGGGACTCGTAACAACCGCGATCCTTTTAGGAAAAGTAGGAATCAATTGTTTGGGAGCATCAAATAATCCTTCATTCTTCAGTTTTTTCTTCATCTCTTCTAAAGCTTGGTATAAAGCCCCAACTCCATCAGGTTCCATATGTTCAATCGTTATTTGATAATTTCCACTGGCTTCATATAAAGAAATGCGTCCAATAACAAGTACCTTCATTCCTTCTTCAGGAGTAAATTTAAGTTTTTGAAAAGCCGGCTTAAACATGATAGCAGAAATTTTTGCATGATCATCTTTTAAACTGAAGTATTGATGCGCATTTGGTCTATTTCTAAAGTTAGAAATTTCACCTGTCAAATAGATTCTTTCCAAATAAGGATCACGTTCAAATTTCCGTTTAATGTATCTAGTCAATGCGGTGACCGTTAAGTAATCATCTGACACTTTATTCACTCCTTTGGCAACGTTGCTTCATTAAGAAAACACTATCTTTTTTTTCGTGAGTTAGAAGCAATTTTTTTAGCACTTTCAATCGTTTGATACAAGAGCATTGTAATCGTCATTGGGCCTACTCCTTTAGGAACTGGCGTTAAATAGGCAGCCACTTCAGCTACTTCATCACTTTTTACATCACCAATCAATTTCCCATTCTGATCACGATTCATTCCTACGTCAACAACTGCGGCACCTGGTTTGATAAATTCCTTCGTCACAAAGTGTCCTCTGCCCATCGCGACAACTAAAATATCAGCCGTACGAGCCAACTCAGCTAAATTTTTTGTTTTAGAATGAGCTACAGTAACCGTTGCATTTTTCATCAACAAAAGTTGGGCCATTGGTTTTCCAACAATATTGCTGCGACCTATGACTACTGCCGTTTTTCCTTCGATTTCCACCTGATACCGTTCCAAGATTTTCATAATACCATAAGGCGTACACGGTATTTTATCTGGTTGTCCTATAAGTAATTTCCCCATGTTTACAGGATGAAAGCCATCAACATCCTTTACAGAATCAATAGTATTGAGTATTTTATCTGAATCAATCTGCTTTGGCAAAGGTAATTGAACCAATATTCCATGAAAAGATGGATCCTCATTATATCGTTTGACTTCATTCACTAATTCTTCTTCTGTTATATTTGTTGGATAACGCTTTACGATTGAATGAAAACCTAAATTTTTCGCACGCTTTTCTTTGTTTTTAACATAGATTTGACTTGCAGGATCTTCTCCCACTAATAATACAACTAAACCAGGAATAATCCCTTCATTCTTAAGTTTATTGACCTTATCTTGCATCTCAATCGTCATTTCATCGGCTAACAATTTACCGCTCATAATTATTGCACTCATACGAATCCCACCTTTTTCGTCTCAATTAAAGTAAAATAATTTTATCATACTTATCTTATCATAAGAATTCGAACAGTTATACCCTCAAATTTTCATAGTAGCTATTTCTAAAAATGAGTACTAATCTATAAAATAGTAAAAATAGATCATTTAACAAACGTTGTTGGTACAAGTGTTCCACCATATTCTTTTGGAAATGAACGGCGTTATTATTCTAAATAAATAATTTGATTTACTTGATCAATCAACACTAAAATCACGCGCCTTCTTTTTATACAAAAAGAGGCATGAATGAATTTCTTCATCCACACCAAAAAATGTACACTCTAAAAATAAAACTTATTCAACTTCGTTTTTACTGTCTTCATTTACTATGTTTGCTAAAACACCGTTAACAAATTTTCTTGATTTTTCATCACTGTACTTTTTAGTAATTTCCAGTGCTTCATTTAATGCAACTCTGTCAGGCACATCTGAAACGTACATCATCTCAAAAATGGCTACTCGAATGATAATTAAATCCGTTTTAGCAAGGCGATCTAATGACCAGTTTTCTAAATGACCTTTAATTTTTTCATCTATTTCATCTTGTTTTTCCATTACACCTGATACAAGTAAGTCTAAATAACTTGGTACCAAAACTGTTTCAACTTCGTCAACTAATTCATTTGCACTTGTTAAAGCTTGTTGCATAGCTTCATCTTTAGACAATTCATCATTAACGGCAAGTTGAAAAAGAGACTGTAACGCTTTTTCTCTAATATCGCGTCTTGTTAAGCTCACTATTCGTCACCATCTTCTTCTTTATCAAGATCTAATAATTCTTGTAATTCAGTTTTTTCTGGGATAATTCCTACAATATGAACATTCACTTCGGCTAACTCGATGTCAGTCATTTGAAGTAATTGTTCTCTTACTTTTTCTTGAATCTCTAAAGCAACTTTTGGTACTGATACACCGTAAACAAAATAACAGTAAATATCTACTTTTAGGCCCTCTTCACCAGATGTTAAATGAACACCTTTTTTATGGTCTACTCGACCAAATAATTCAGAAACACCAGAAGAGATTTTCCCATGCATTGCATAGACTCCGTCTACTTTATTTGCAGCAATACCAGAAATTACTTCAATTACTTGAGGAGCTACTTCTATTTCCCCAAGAGTACCTTTAGTATCATGTATCGCAACAGTTGATTCTTCAGTCATAAGTCAAACCTCCTATATTCATTTCTTTTATACTCAAATTCAAATGATTATGCACGCGATACGTAAGAACCGTCTTGAGTGTTAACAATTAAGATATCATCCACATTTACAAAGAAAGGAACGTTAACAGTTGCTCCTGTTTCTAATGTAGCCGGTTTTGTTCCACCTGAGGAAGTATCCCCACGAATACCGGGTTCTGTTTCAGCAACACGTAATTGGACTGTATTTGGTAATTCAACGCCTAACACTTCTGTATCATACATTAAAACATGAACTTCCATATTTTCTTTCAAATACTTTAATTCATCGGCAATAGACTCACCGGGCATTTCAATCTGTTCATATGTTTCACTATCCATAAAAACATATGAACCAGCACTTTCATATAAATATTGCATTTTATTATTATTGATTTGAGCTTTTTTAACTTTTTCACCTGCACGGAACGTTTTTTCTTGTACGGCACCAGAACGCAAATTTTTAAGTTTTGAACGCACGAAAGCAGCACCTTTACCTGGTTTTACATGTTGAAAGTCTATAACACGCCAAATTGCACCATCTACTTCGATTGTTACACCTGTTTTAAAGACATTTACTGAAATCATTTAATTTTCCTCCTATGAGTCCGTTCCTATTTTTCTGTATAAGTGTATCATTTTTTCAGTGTTCTGCCTAATAAATTGTAGATAAATACTATTACAATATGATTAGTTCTTTTGGAGAATGGGTAATAACTTCATTTCCATTTTCAGTAATGACCAAATCATCTTCAATTCTCACTCCACCAAAGCCTGGAAGATAGATTCCTGGTTCATTAGTAATCACATTTCCAGGTACAAATAATTTTTCCGCTAATTTGGAAACATTTGGTCCTTCATGAATCTCTAATCCAATCCCGTGACCAGTAGAATGACCAAAAGCCTCTCCATAACCATGACTTGCAATATGGTCGCGTGCAATGGCATCTAATTGGACACCAGACATACCTGGTTTAGCTGCGTCAATAACTTTCAGTTGTGCTTCAAGCGTAATCGCATAGATTTCTTTTAATTTTGCGCTAGGTTCACCCACTGCAACTGTTCTCGTCATATCAGAAACATAGCCGTCATAATAGCAGCCAAAGTCAATTGTGACAAAATCTCCTGTTTCGATTTTCTTATGACTGGCTACCCCATGAGGCATTGCCGAACGAATTCCGCTGGCTACGATTGTTTCAAATGATACCCCTGTTGCTCCTAGACCGCGCATATGGAAATCAAGTAGATTAGCAACTTCAATTTCTGTCATACCAGGCTTTATTTCTCCCAAGATAAACTTAAATGCTGCATCAGAAATAGAACAGGCTTTTTTGATGATCTTGATTTCCGTTTCATCCTTAACTTCTCTTAGTTCTTCCATTAATCCTTTTACTGGAATCAATTCACTTGAAATAATTTCTTCTAATAAATCAAAGGTACTGTATGTGACAAAATCTTGTTCAAAACCTAAAGTTTGAATATTTTTTCTATCTACTAATTTTGCCACTTCATTAAAAATAGGTCCTACATTTGTAATGACTTCAAATCCTACCGCTTGTGCTGCCACTTGTTCAGTATATCTAAAATCAGTCACAAAGTAAGCTTCATCTGCTGTGATGACACTTAAACCCGTTGTACCTGTAAAGTTTGAAATGTACCGTAAATTATAAGGACTCGTTACTAATAATGCCTCAACACCTTTTTTTTTCATTCCTTCACGTAATTTAGTTAGTCTAGTCATTATTCATCACTCCTTATTTTGTATGTATCGTACTATCTTTTTAAGTAGTCGCCTCTATTCAAACATTATATCAAATAGAACCACAAAAAGAAATAACCTCACTTAAGCTAACAGTGAAGTTACTCCTCGTTTCTTGCTTTTATTTTACTACAGAAGATTTCACCTCTTCGGTTAGTTCCTTATTGTCAAAAATTCCAGTAGATTTTTGCTCTAATTGGATTTCTATCTGTTTTGAAAAAACATTTTTAAGTGTTCCATTTAAAGTAAATGAATTTATGCTTGTTTTTTGGATCGTCACTGTTCCATCAGAAAAAATAACCATGCCATTTTCTATTTCTTGATTTAATTCATATTGTCTCTTTAATTCCATTCTAGAAAGGGTTAGCATGCTTTCAACTTTATAATAGTGTTTTGTCATTCTTAATTGGTTGATTTGATTTTCAAAAATTCTATTTGTTCCTAAAAGTACGATACTCAATAGCAAAACGAACACCATCACTGAAGGTAGAACGGCTCCCTTTTCATTCATCTTGAACACCTACTAAATTATTCTCAATAGGTACCTGTGCATGATAGGTTTCTTGATTTAAAAAAGTTACTGTAATCTCTATAAATGAATGATTTTGAACAAAATTCAATGATTTTACTTTCATTAGCATAGGTTGATGTCCTCCAGACCCCGTTCGGCGTCTTAGTACTTCAAAGTGTCTTTCATAATAAATCATTTCCTTAAACTGACCTTCTTCATCCAATAACTTAAACTGTAATTCACTTGGTTTAGCCTTCACAAAAACAAGACCTTCTATATTATACTCAAATTGGTTCAAAAACATATGCCATTCAAGTTGTCTCTCTTCAAAAGTTTGTTTGCGTATTGTTTTGTATTGTGTCGTTGCAAAGTTTAAAAGAGAGATACATAAAACTAAAATAAATAAAGCTGCTAAAGCCTCTATCAATGTAAAACCATTTTGGTCAAGGGTTAGATGCTTGAAAAGAAAGGATTTCAATGAAAATTTCTTCTTCTCCATGTTTTATACGTACTCCTTTTTGAGCAGTAATTGTCGTTTCTTCAATTGTAAAAACTTCTCCTCCCGTTCTCCAAGTCTTATCAATTATTTGATGCTGTTCGATTTTCTGTACTTGTTCGTACTGGATGCGATGCATTTCAACGGCTGTCTTCTCTGCATCAATTTTTTTTAGCATACCTACAATGAAAGGAATATAAATGGCCATACATAAACTTAAAATAGAAAATGCAACTAAACTTTCAATCAGTAAATACCCTTTTTGATTTAGTTTGTTATTCCCAATTATACCTGCCACTTCCTAACTGAAAAGCCATAGTATGTCTTTTATTATTGATAAAAAAAACTAAAGTATCAAAATTACGCAAATTTCCACTGTAGCCGTTAAAATAATAGGTCTTACGATTTGGAGTGTTTATCATTTCTGGTAGATAGATCAATTGGTTTAATTCATTCTGTTCATCATCAATAACTTTAAATTGAATGGTTTTGTATTGAGAGGATACAATCATTGTAGTTACATTCCCAGATAAAATGGCATAATTTTGAATAGCTGTCATATGACTCTGTAATTCTTCAATAAATAACTGGTTTTCTAAAGTAATTTTAGTTTGTTTTGTATAAATAGTTGGAATAAGCAGTAAACCAGCGGCAATTAGCAAAACAAGAAGCATTTCAAAAAGTAGCATTCCTTTTTGGTTTAAGGATTTCATTAATTTTGACTCGAACTCACTATACCATTCGTAATAATAATGGCTTTAGCGCTGGCTTGTTTGACTTGTTTTGCTGATAGATATCCTTGTTGTTGCAGTGCATCTAAGGATACCGCACCGTCTTCTCCCTCTAATTCGTAAAGTTCTACTTGGGTTTGAATAACGGTAACCAAGGCTTCTGTCCCTTGAGCATCAATTGAATCTTTTTGTTTTACGACATTTGGTACAATGAGCAGCATCAATACTGAAATAATGAACAATACCATTACCATTTCAATTAAAGTAAATCCTTTTTGATTCAACGGTTTTCTATTTTTCATAAAATTTCCTCCATCATTGTGAACGTTGGTAATAACAAAGCTAGGTAAACACACATAATAAAAAAGGCAATAACTAAAAATATGATAGGTTGAATCCAACTGAATATTTTTTGAATTTGAAGAGTCAATCGCAATTGGCAATCTTTTGCATAAACTGCTAGTTCTGTTCCTAACCGACCGGTTGCTTCACCATGCATAATAATGAATCCAAGTTCATTAGTGAAAAAAACGAAACTGTTCATTGATTCTTTAAAGTTCTGTCCCGTTCTCAGCTCTTTTTCCATCTTACACGCGACTTCTTGCATGAGTTGTGTAGTTTCTTTTGATTGCATTAATTCAATAATTTTATTCATCTGATGACCACTTTTTAACAATTGGCTCCATTCATAGCTGAATAAATTTGTATAATATAACCTTAACAAATTTGAAATAACTGGGATTTTCATAAAGAAAGCAGTTCGTTGAATAGCCGTAAGCTTTCCTAACTGATAACGAGTCACTAAAATCAGCAAAAAAGCTACCACTGAACCGACACCTAACATAGCTGGAAAGTAGTAAACAAAACCAATTGCAATGCTATTTACAACTGAACCTTTAGTGGCATTCATCTGTTCAAAATCAGGCAATATTGTATAGCGGATCGCCATCAAGATACCAATCATAAAAAGCAATAAAAATAAGGGATATTGCAATAATTTTATTAGCTGACTTTGCTGTTTCACCTTTTCTTCTAAATAGTTCCCGCTTGCTGCTAAGGCTTCTGTCAGATTACCGTGGATAAAAGATAAATAAATTTGAGAAGAAACTCGTTCAGAGAATCCTTGTTTTTTTACACTATGGTCAAAGCGTTCTCCATTCTCCAATTCTTCAAGAATAGCTTTAATCCAATGCGCTTCCTTTGGCAATATCATTTTTAAAAATAACAATGCATCTTTTAAGGAAAATCCTTCTGTCATTAATCCAGAAAGCTTAATTAGAAATGAAGCTTGTACAGATAGCGATTTTTTTTTAAGGGACTTGGAATTTAATAAAATTCTTTTCACTGATGTAACCATATGCATACGCCTTTCTTAACAATAAGTTAAAAGACCTGGTTTGTTTTTCTTGAATTTGTTCTTCTGTTTGTGTTTGATTAAGATACTGTTTAAGTTCTTCTCTTGATAAAACATCATATAAAATCGCTCTTTTTTCATATAAATTTATATGAACACATATGGGTTCACAGTCTCCTTTACAAAAAGGGCAATATCTTGGAATCAGCTTCTGAAAGACAACACCAAGTATGGTTTGTTTTAGCTGTTCTTGTGTCACCCCTAATTCTAGTAAACGTGAGATAACGCCAACAGTATTTTTTGCGTGAACACTGGCAATAATCAAATGACCGGTTAATGCTCCTCTTATAACCATTTTCGCCGTTTCTTCATCTCTTATTTCACCAATAATGATGATATCTGGATGATGACGTAGACTAGACTTTAATAGCGTCTCATAAGTAATACCCGCTTTCTCGTTAACTTGTGTCTGTAAAAATAATGGTTCTTCAATTTCTACTGGATCCTCTACCGTGATGACCTGCTGTTTACTTATGAGGTAGCTGTCACGGACAAGTTGGTACATTGTTGTCGTTTTACCTGATCCAACAGGGCCTGAAAAAATAAGTAAACCACTATTGAATTGAGCCAACTGTTCAATCATTTGTACTTCTTTTTTAAAATAAGTTGTTTTTAACAAAGATAAATGCATCGATTGATTCAAAATTCTTATAACCATAGATTCTTGAGCACGAAAATTTGTAATAGTAGAAAAGCGCAGTGCAGTAGGCTTTCCTTCAATTATTAATTGAGCAGCTCCACTTTGTGGTTTCCTTCTCTCCCCTACATCCATATTTGCTAAATATTTAAAATAGGATATAAATCGTTTACCCTCTTCTTCTGGTACGGCCTTCCAGAAACTCATTTTCCCACCGATTCGAAAGTAAATTTGGTATTGATTATCTTCAGGTAAAATATGGATATCACTTGTTCCCGTTTGTTGAGCTTTCAAGACCACATGCCGTGTAAACTCTTCAATTTCCATCATTCACCTCCCTTCTCAGCAATTTTATTATTATTCTTAATTTAAATATGTGCAATTAAATAAATATTGCGTTATTCTCTTTAATTAATTTTCGACAAAAAAATGCCTTACCTTTCTAATGGTGCTAGAAAGGTAAGGCATTCTTATGTTTAGTTCCACGCTTATAACTCAGCGTTGTGGAAAACTTCTGTTACATCGTCATCTTCTTCAAGTTTATCGATCATTTGATTGAATAAAACTTTTTTGTCTTCTGGTAATTGAACAGTTGTTTGTGGAATCATGGTCACCTCAGCTTGTGCCAATATGTAACCTTCTTTTTCCAAAGCATCACGCACATCTGGCAAGTCAGAAGGATCCGTATAAATTTCAAATACTTCATCTGATGTTTCCATTTCATCTCCGCCAGCTTCTAGAACGCTCATTAACATGGTATCTTCATCAACTTCTAGTCCTTCTCGTTCAATTGCGATATATCCTTTACGATCGAACATATAACTAACCGAACCTTTTTCACCCATTGAACCATTATTTTTGTTAAAAGCGACTCGGACATTAGTCCCCGTACGATTGAGATTATCAGTTAACGTATGAACCAATACAGCCGTTCCTTTTGGACCATATCCTTCATAGATTACTTCATCATAATTTTCATTTTCACCAGTTGTACTTCCTTTTTTTATAGCACGTTCAACATTATCATTTGGCATATTATTAGACTTAGCTTTGTCCATCACCATACGTAATGAAGGGTTGATGTTCGGATCAGGTCCACCACTTTTCACAGCCATGTAAATTTCTCTTGATATTTTTTGGAATATTTTCCCGCGTTTTGCATCTTGTGCATTTTTACGCCCTTGGATATTGTTCCATTTTGAATGTCCTGACATTCTAAACTCCCCATTTCATAGTATAAGTGTATTAAGCTAGACAAATAGCTCTACTTATTTTATCAAAAAACCCGTTATAGAGCAACCTTCCGCCAATTCTTCTACCGTTTTCTTTTTTTAAATGAATAATTGTTTTTTTTCTTTTTATAATAGAATAGGAAAAACACGACAGCTAGGATAATACTTGTCAATGCACCTGTAGCGTCTAAAATGACGTCTTCCATCAAAGGAGTCCGGTCTGGTGTAATACTTTGATGGAACTCATCAAAAGCTGCATAGCCAGATGCTAGTAGCCAGGAAACAACCGCTGCTAAACCAATGCTTGTCATCTTGTTTTTCAATCCTAAAAACCAACATAATCCTAATAAGAAATAAATTCCAAAATGCGCCAGTTTTCGAATAAAGAATTCAATAAACGAACTATAACCTTGCGCAGCAATACTCACTTCATGACCGGCATAATTGAATTGAACCAGGCTTAAAAGATTTTTTAATGGTTCTTTAGCTAAGATTTCATCTAAAAGACCTGTCATTGATTGTTCTCCATACGGCTGTGAAGAACTGTAAAATAATGCTGCCATTATTATAAGTGCTAACGCAATAAAAAAATTGTCTTTAGTAGTCGAACGCATGTGTATCTTCCTTCTTTCACAACTTGATGTTAAAGATCCTTTTTATTACTCTTTAGGATCACTATTTCTATTTTACCGTAACATGATCTACTTTAGTAAATTATTTTGAATCAAGAATAGTTCATTTATTTAATTTAAATAATCATTGATTTTAAATCTTTTGCAAACTAGAGTATAATAAATTTATTCAGCGTTTGAAAGGAAGGTACTCTATGAAATACAATATGAAATGGGATCTTGAATCTATTTTCCCAGGTGGGAGTAGTTCGCCAGAACTAAAAGAAAAATTAAGTATTATTCGAAATCAGTTAGATGAATTGTCCTCACTTACCACTAAGTGGGATACTGAAAAAGATAGCCCCGCATTTAAAGAGCTGAATAATATTTTACTTGTTCAAGAAAAACTGACAAAAGGACTTTCTCAAGTTTTTACATTTGTGGAAGCTGTTCAATCTGCAGATGTACTAGATAAACATGCTGGAATTATTTTTGGTCAAGTATTCGAATTGAGCAGCGCTTTTAGTACCCTTCAAACTATCTCCACAAAAAAAATGGTTGCTATGCCTGATGATAGTTGGAATGATCTAGTTGAATTACCTGCTTTTAAAGAAATTGAATTCAGCCTAAACGAAACTCGCAGACAAGGTAAAGAACTATTAAGTGAAACAGAAGAAGCATTGATTAATTCTCTTTCTGTCGATGGTTTTCAAGGCTGGAGTGATCATTATGATTCGCTAGTAGCTACAATTGAGATTCCTTTCGAAGATGCTGAAGGTCATGTTCAGCAATTATCTGCTGGACAGGCCTACAATAAAATGAATACTGATCCAGATACAAAAGTCCGTGAGCAGTTATTTAAAAAATGGGAAGAAACTTGGGGAAACATGGCTCCTTTATTCAGTGATACCTTAAACCATCTAGCTGGTTTTCGTTTAGCAGACTATAAGGCTCATGGTGTTAAAGATTTCTTGAAACGTCCCTTAGAATATAATCGGATGAAGCAAGAAACTCTAGATACTATGTGGAAAGCCGTTAGCGATCATAAACAACCTTTTATTGATTATTTAAATCGTAAAGCTAAATTACTTGGAAAAGAAAAATTATCTTGGCAAGACACTGAGGCACCGGTGATGATTGGAAATGCGCCTGCCAAAGTTTATCCGTATGATGATGGTGCTGACTTCATCGTGGAAAACTTCCGAAAATTCAGTGGAAAAATGGCCGATTTTGCTCAATATGCTTTTGAACATAGTTGGATCGAAGCTGAAAATCGCGGTGGAAAAAGACCTGGTGGCTTTTGTTCGGAGCTTCCTGAGAGTAAAGAATCTCGTATTTTTATGACTTACGCTGAATCATCAAGCGAAGTATCTACATTAGCGCATGAATTAGGGCATGCTTTTCATAGCCATGTAATGACTGATTTGCCAACTCTTAACCAACAATATGCGATGAATGTTGCAGAAACCGCAAGTACTTTTGCGGAAATGATTGTGGCTGATGCCACAGTTAAAGAAGCTGTTTCTAAAGAAGAAAAAATCACTTTATTGGATACAAAAATACAAAGTTCTTTAGCTATGTTTCTAAACATTCATGCTCGTTTCTTATTTGAAACACGCTTTTATAATGAACGTCAAAACGGTATTATAACGGAAGATCGCCTTGGTGAATTGATGGAAGAAGCTCAAAAAGAAGCCTATCAAAATTCTTTAAGCGAGTATCACCCACATTTTTGGGCTAGTAAACTTCACTTCTTTATTGCTGACGTTCCTTTCTATAATTTCCCATATACTTTCGGCTATTTATTCAGTTTAGGAATCTATGCTCGTTCATTAGAAGAAGGAGCTGGTTTTGAAGATAAATACATTGCATTATTGAGAGATACAGCTTCTATGTCTACAGAAGATTTAGCCACGAAACATCTAGATGTTGACTTAACTAAACCTGATTTTTGGGAAGCTGGTATTGCAATCATGAAAAAAGATATAGATACCTTTATGGAACTAACCGAAGAATACGTTAAATAATAGGCAAGAGCCTCTAAACTAGTTTTCAGATAAAAAACTAGTTTAGAGGCTCTTTTTTATTCGCTATTTTATCAATTTGTTATGCAGGAACAAAAATTGTGATATGACTAGGTAAAACTTTGACAGTAAGAGGAAGATTATCTCCTTGATCTCCGTCAATATTACTTACCAATTCGATAGCTTCTTCTGTAACAGCTATTTTGCCTGATTTAAATTTTCTGTACAGTGTCTGGTCTGCATTAGTTACGTTTCCTGAAATCACTTTAGGAATTAATTTAACTTTATCCATTAAAGTCTTTCCTTTTAGTGCAACTAAATGTAAGTATCCGTCATCTATTTTTGCATCAGGTAACATATTTTCAAATCCTCCGACTGAATTCGTCAAAACAATAAGTACTAAACTAGATTCTTGTTCAATGACCTCGTCATCATCTAAAATCAATTCAAAAGGATAGCTTTGACTATCGTTAAACGCCTTTGCTCCTTCAATGAGATAAGATAAAGATCCTAATCTTGTTTTTTGATCAATGTCTACGTCTTTAACTGCTTCTGGGATTTTTCCAATCGCTATGACATTAATAAAATAGCCGTCATTTACTTTCCCGACATCCAGTTTTTTCGTGACTGCATCTGGTAACATTTGGATAGCTGCTTCTGGATTAAGCGGTATACCTAGAGCACGGCCTAAATCATTGACTGTACCTAAAGGAATAATACCCAATTTGGGACGATACTCTTCTTCTGCTAATCCACTTATACATTCATTTACTGTTCCATCACCGCCCATCACAATCACTGCTTCTACTCGCTCTTTTGCGGCAGCTTCAGAAAATTCTTCAGCATCTCCACCTTTAGCTGTTTCTTTAAGCACGACGTCATCATACATTGATTTTAAAATTTCTAGAGCAAATTCAGTATACTCTTTTCCTTTTTCTCCTCCTGAAGAAGGATTTACGATTAGTACAGCCTTCGTCATTTGCCCAGCACCCTTTCCTATTAACCTATGAGTTATATATTTTTATAGATTTAGTCTAACTTGAAACCTGTGTGATAGACAAAAAAAGATCTTTCTTAAAATAATGAAAAACGTAATAAAAAAAGTATGCTGACTAACATTTTTTGCACCTTATTATCAATACTTTTCTTTTGGAGCTTTAGTTTCACGATATCCTTTTTTTGACCCATCATTGACGCTCACCACCCATTCTTAACAAAACTTTATTTATATTAGTTTAACAAGAAATTATCTTCTAATCGAATATAACGAACTTTAATAACTATTTTCTCTTCAACAAATATGATATTAGCCTATTTTTTTGGGTAAAATTAGTTTATTGTAATTAAATTTAAACACTTAACCTATAGGAGGTCTTATTATGAACAATATAAAATGGTAGCAAAAAGCAATCATATATCAAATTTATCCTAGAAGTTTTCAAGATTCAAGTAGAAGAAATTAAACAACTCTTTAATACGCGAGCTAAAAATATTAGTCGAGGCATTATGCAATGGGATAATTTAGAATTTAACGGATTTTCTACTGTTAAACCTTGGAATGGGCGGAACCAAGAAGAAAAATACAACGTAAGCTACCAAGAGAACGTTCAAAAAAGTACTTTATTATCTCTAAAAAAGGAGTCCTTATTTATTGAAGGTGCTTTCAAATTAAAAAATTCTAAAGAAACCTTATATATTTACGTGAGAATGTTAGGAGAACAAAAGGCTCTAATTTATTGTAATTTTTCAGATAAAGCAGAAGTTTTATCCACTATTAATGATGATTTGTATAAAGGGTGGAGTATCAAACTCGAAAACGAAGGCAATCATCTAGACAGGACAATCTTAACCCTAGCATCATTCGGTACAGTTATTTTCAAAAATTAACTTTACCTATTAAAAAACAAAAAAATTCGTTACCAATTGGCAACGAATTTTTTTATATTTTTTAATAACGGCCATATCCTACAAGTTTTGGTCCCCAGTAAGATGAACTAACTGAAGTATACGCAACACCTGAGCTGCTTTGTGAGCCAACAAATTGACCATTTCCTACATATATCCCTACGTGAGTGATTGATCCACCGCTACTGAAGAAAACTAAATCTCCAGCTTGCGGATTTGAAACTTTAGTAGAAGATGCATATTGTGCTGCTGCTGTACGTGGCAGAGAAATTCCTGCTTTTGCAAAAACATAAGATGTAAAGCCAGAACAGTCAAATCCCTTTGTAGAAGTTCCGCCCCATAAATAAGGTGTCCCTAAAACTTTAGAAACGTGTGGTTGTAAAGCTGACCAAGAAGTTCCTGATTTTGAAGACTGAGTTGGAGTGCTTACTTTAGGTGCTGTTGTCTTCGTAACTGTTTTTGTTGCAACTTTCTTTACCGGTGCTTTAGTTTGTGTATTTTCAGTTGTTTTTGTTGAGACCTCTATTGGAGCTTTTGTTGAAGTAGATGTAGTTGTTTTTGTTGGTTGAGCTGCTACAGCTGCGGTTTCTTCAACTGCTGTTTGCGTTTCAACGCTTTCTTCAGCAACTACAGCTGTTTTTGTCGTGCTATCTTCGCTTTCAGCTGATTCTTCTATAACTGTTTCTGTTTCTTCAGCTTGTTCTGCTTCGTAACTTGCCAGTACAGCTAACTCTGCTGCTTCTTGAGCTGCTGTATATTCTGCTACTTGACTCTCCGCTTCAGCTTTTTGGGCAACATATTTATCTTTATCAGCTTGTGCACCAGCTGTTTCGATAGCTAATTGAGACACTACTACTTCTTTTTCTAGTAATTGCTGTTCCATTTGAGCTTTTGCATTTTCTAAATCAGCGGCAAGAGAGTTTTGTTGAACAATCGATTGTTCTGTTTTTTCTTTCTTTTCTACTACCGATTCTTTATCGTCTGCTTGTGCTTGAACAAGATTTTTATTTGCTTTTACTAAATCAGTAACTACATCAACTCGTCCTAGTACATCAGACATAGATTCAGCTTCAATAACAAATTCTATGTAGTTTTTTGTATCGCCATTTACTTGTACTGTACGTGCTTGATCTTCAAGTTGTTCACTACGTTGTTCAATTTTGTCTTCAAGAGATTTAATTTCAGTTTGTAGTGTTTCTTTTTCTTTTTGAGCTGATTCAATTTCAGCTAATAATGTAGCTGCTTTATCCTTGTTTGAATCGATTGCATTTGTTACTGTTTCTAATTCAGCTTCTGTTTGACTTGATTGAGCTTGTAATCCATCAACTTTTTTTTGTGCTTCTTCAATTGCTGTTTCAGATTGGTTTAGTTGTTGTTGAGATTCAAAAACTTGATTTGTAGAAGTTTCAGCGTTAACAGCAGTTGGCAAAATAAGAGAACTAAATGACATGGTTCCTAATATTGCAACAGTTAATAGTTTTTTATTCATGTTTTTATCCCCCAAATAGAATTCCTACTAATGAAATTCTCACCTTTTTTTAGACTTTCCATACTTCTTAACGGATTTCATTATAACATATGGTATGTGATAAAATCGTATCGTTTAGATTACAACTGTGTATCAAATAATTGATTTATTTAAACGAGCAATCATTGACATGATCATTTACCAGACCTGCAGCTTGCATGAACGCATAACAAGTTACTGGTCCAATAAAAGTAAAACCTCTTTTCTTCATTTCTTTAGATAGAGTCACTGATAAATCTGTTTTAGCTGGTACTTGCTCCATATTGTCAAAATGATTAACGATCGTATTTCCTTCTACAAATGACCAGATGTAACGATCAAATGTACCGTAATCTTGTCTTACTTTTAAATACGCCACTGCATTTTTTAAAAGTGAATTAATTTTTAATTTATTTCGAATTATTCCAGGGTTCGAAAGTAATTCTTCTATTTTTTTTTGGTCATAGAGAATAATTTTATCAGGATCGAATCCATCAAGCGCTTTTCGGTAATTTTCTCTTTTATTTAAAATTGTAGCCCAACTAAGCCCTGCTTGCATCGTTTCCAGAATCATCAATTCAAATAAAGCCTGGTCATCATGCAGCGGTTTACCCCATTCTTCATCGTGATAGTTCTTCATTAATTCAGTTGTAGCCCAAGCACATCTTTTCATTTGTACACGTCCTTACTTTTATTTGATATTATTATATTTTGAAGTCTTGCTTTCTATTATTTGATTAGTGTATTGTTAGTATAGATTAACGTTTAAGGTAGTCCATCTACCTAGTGATAAGAAACAGATTAGGAGGATTTACTATGTCTAAAGATTACCGTGTTTTACTTTACTATAAATATGTTCGTATCGAAAATCCAGAAGAATATACATTAAAGCATTTAGCTTTTTGTAAAGAAGTTGGTTTAAAAGGAAGAATTTTAGTTGCTGAAGAAGGCATCAATGGAACAGTTGCAGGTACGCTCGAGCAAACGCAACAGTATATCGATGCCATGCATGCTGATTCTCGCTTTTCAGATTTAGTTTTTAAAATAGATGACGAAGAGCTTCCGCCTTTCAAAAAAATATTTGTCCGCCTACGTCCCGAGATCGTATCTTTAAACTTACTAGATGATATCGATCCAAATAAAGTCACTGGAGATTATTTAGAGCCCAAAGAATTCCGTGAAGCTATTCTTGATGAAAATACAATCGTTATCGACGCACGGAATGATTATGAATACGATTTAGGACACTTTAGAGGGGCCATACGCCCTGAGATCAGAACTTTTAGAGAGTTGCCTCAATGGATTCGTGATAACAAAGAAGAATTTATGGATAAAAGAGTTGTGACTTATTGTACCGGTGGAATTCGGTGCGAAAAATTTTCTGGTTGGTTAGTTAAGGAAGGCTTTAAAGATGTTGGACAATTGCATGGCGGAATCGCTACTTACGGAAAAGATCCTGAAGTTCAAGGAGATTTATGGGATGGCCAAATGTACGTATTTGATGAACGCATTAGCGTCCCTGTCAATCAAAAAGAACATGTGATTGTTGGACTGGATTGGTTTGATGGCACTCCATGCGAACGTTATTTAAACTGTGCAAATCCTGCTTGTAACCGTCAAATTTTATCTTCAGAAAGTAATGAACATAAATATTTACGTGGGTGTAGTCATGAATGCCGTATAGCTCCAGCAAACTTATACGTAAAACGCAATAATTTGAGCCCAGCAGAAGTTGCAGATCGTCTAGCTGTCATTGGAGAAAAACTTCCAACTTCTGTTTAATACAAAAAAGGAATTGAGAATTTTCTCAACTCCTTTTTTATTTATCCTAGTATCAGGGCATCTTCAGTGACTGCTTCTCCACTATTTTTTTGAAATAATGCCAATAAGTCCGGTACTGTTAATTGACTTTTCTTTTCTCCCGAGATATCTACTACTATTTTCCCATTATGAAGCATGATCAATCGAGTTCCATGCTTAATTGCATCTTCCATATTATGAGTGATCATCAATGCCGTTAATTTTTTTTCATGAACAATTTTATCCGTTAACTTCAATACCATTTGACTTGTCTTAGGATCTAATGCTGCTGTATGCTCATCCAATAAAAGTAATTTAGGCGGAACAATCGTCGCCATCAGTAACGTCAAAGCTTGTCTTTGCCCACCCGACAATAATCCCACTTCCATTTTCAATCTGTCCTCTAATCCTAATTCTAGTAATCTCAGTTGTTCTTTGAAAAGTTCTCGTTGCCTATCCTTTACGCCTAAAGTCAAGCCTCGTTTTTTCCCTCTTTTAAAGGCTACCGCTAAATTTTCTTCAATTGTTAGTCGTGTTGCTGTTCCCATCTTTGTATCTTGAAAAACTCGTCCAATATCTTTTGCTCTTTCATTTGTTCTTTTATTAGTAGCGTCCTTTCCATCTAGCAGAACAACACCTTCATCTACTATATAGGTTCCAGCTACACTGTTTAATAATGTTGATTTTCCAGCACCATTTCCCCCAATAATCGTAACAAATTCTTCTTTCTCAATCGTTAGATCAATTCCCTTTAAAACATGGTTTTCATTGACTGTTCCTACTTCAAAACTTTTATGGATTTTTTTTAATTCTAAAATTGCAGTCATATTAATTCAACTCCCTTCCTACTATTCTTTTTGCTTTTTTTACTTTCTTTTTCAATAGTGGAGTAGAAAGAGCAATTGCCAATATGATAGCTGAGAACAATTTAATGTCTTGAGGTTCTACGCCTAATTGTAGGACTAAGTCAATAATCAGCCGATAAACTATCGCACCAATTACTATCGTCACTAGACGTTTTGCAAAAGATAAGTTATGGAAAATCACTTCACCGATAATGACAGAGGCTAATCCAATAACAATCGTTCCAATTCCCATACTGATATCTGCATAGCCGTTATTTTGTGCAATCAATGCGCCTGATAAAGAAATCAACCCATTACACATCATGTAACCTATAATTTTCATTGTATCCGTATGAACACCATTTGCTTCACTCATATCCTCATTATCCCCAGTAGACCTTAGTGCTAATCCTATTTCAGTGCTGAAAAATAAGTAAAGCACAAGAATAACTAATCCAACGGCGATTCCACCAACAACTAAAACTGCTAAACGATTTTCTAACCCATAAGATTGTAAACTACGCATCAATGTTTCTTGTCCCAATAAAGTGACATTTGCTTGTCCCATTATTCTTAGATTGATAGAATACAAAGCTGTCATGGTTAAAATCCCTGTAAGCAAAGCCGGTATTTTAAGCTTTGTGTGCAATAAACCTGATACGATACCAGCTAGCATTCCTCCAACCATTGCTAATAAACTGGCGATTAAAGGAGACATTCCTGAAACGATTGTTATCGAACAAATAGCGGCACCCAATGGAAAACTTCCTTCAGCCGTTAAATCTGCGATATCCAAAATTCTAAAGGTAAGGTAAACCCCAATTGCCATAACCGACCATAATAGTCCCTGCGATATACTTGATAATATAATATCCATTTTATTTTTTAATTCTCCTTTATATTTACGGTTTACTCAGGCAAAACAATGCTTTCAGGGTCTATACCTAGTGATTCAGCTACTTCTTCATTGATGACAAGTTCTAAACTATTGGAAGTTTCAACTGGCATCTCTGCTGGATCAGCACCATCTTCAATAATTTGCAAGGCCATTTGTGCTGTTTGACGTCCCAACTCTTCGTAGTTAATTCCGTATGTTGCCAATCCTCCTGCTTCTACCATTTCTGCTGAACCTGGAACAACCGGTAGTTGGTACTCTAAAGCAATCTCACCAACAGTTGGCATTGTACTTGCTAATGTATTATCTGTTGGAATGTAGACTGCATCCACTTCTTGAGCCAATGTCGTCATCACTTGTTGGACGTCATTGGTGGTTGTAACGGTTAGTATCTTCACTTCTAATCCTTCTGCTTCAATGGCTTCTTGAGCTAGATCTGCTTGGATTTTTGAATTTGGTTCACTAGAATTGTAAATGATTCCAATGGTTTCAGCATCTTGTGCCAAAGATAGTAGTAAAGCAACTTGTTCTTCTATCGGAACCATATCGCTTGTCCCCGTTACATTTCCACCTGGAGCCTCATTGTCAGCAACTAGCCCAGCATCAACTGGATCTGTTACTGCGGTGAACAAAATCGGATCCTCTTGTGTCACTGTTGCTAAAGATTGCGCTGCTGGCGTTGCAATAGATAAGATGACCTCATTTTCTCCTACCAAACTTTCACTCATACTTTGTAAGTTTGCTTGATCTCCTTGAGCATTCTGATAATTGATGGTTAGGTTTTCTCCTTCAATATAATCTGCTTCTTCCAACTCACTGACAAAACCTTCTCTGGCTCTAGTTAATGAATCATGTTCCATATATTGCAAAATACCTATACTCACATTTTCTATCTCAGAGTCCCCAGTTTCGCTTGTGTTTCCGCAAGCCACTAATAGTAAACTCGCTGTAACTGTTGTTAAACCTATAATTACTTTTTTCTTCATTTCTCTTGTTCTCATTTTAATATCCCCCTATTTTTTTGAATCTCTATTCTTTTGAAAAAGTAAAAACGCCCACTTAGAGAGAATACTATCTAAAGTGGGCGTTTATTTTATGTAAAATAAACAATCATTATGATCTACCACTTAGATACTCTCTATGTGGCAAATATTTAGCAAATCAAATTGCTTTAGCCATATAGATACAAACATTTCTGTTTCTTGTTTGCATCCATAATGAATCATGTCTACAAACAGCTCCTAAAATAGCTAAAGTAATAATTATTTAGTTGTGTTTGGTTAACAAGATGACTGTTCATAATAATCCCTCACAATTTTTATTTTGTAGTTGTTTTTACAATTATAAAAAAACAAATGAGGAAAGTCAACTATTAAATTAAAATTCACTCATCTTATATTCATTTACTTTTTATCTTGTCTTTCAACTATAGATTCTACGCGCCTATGCATTGATTTTTTATAAAACATTAAGTTTCTGCAATATTTCTTCAAAAATTGCTCTTTCTACCCTCTTTTTGTTATAATAGGTCAAGCAATTAGAGAAATCAAATATAATTTTATGAGGTGACCTAAATTTGAGTAGTCCACAAAATACTAATGAATCAACATTCTTAGAGAAAATAAAAGTTTTATTTCAAAGAATAACACGGTTCATGAGGAGGCAATGGAGCTCTTTCAAAAGAACAAATTTTTATCAATCTATCTATTTAAAAGGAACAAATTCGCATAAGGAACTATCACAAGACGAATCAGGACCTCTAACAGCTACTACTAAAGCTAAACCAGCCAGTTCTCAGAAAAGAGAACAAAATAAAGAAAATCAAGGTTTAACATTTGGTAAATTTTTATTTGGCTTCAATGTTGGTTACAGTGTAATCAAAAATTTAATTATTACGATAGTGATTATTGGACTAATCGGAGGAGCACTTGCAGGGGGAGTTGGAGCAGGATTTTTTGCCTATCTTGTTTCTGGTGAGGAAATTCCAACTTATGACGAAATGAAAACAGACATTGGGAATGTTTCAGCAACTTCTTCGATGTATTACGCAACAGGAGAAAAAATCAGTGATTTAAAAACTGATTTAAAACGATCTGAAATCCCATTGAGTGAAATGTCTCCTTTGGTTCAAAATGCAATTATTGCTACCGAAGATGAATATTTTTATAAACATTCTGGAGTAGTTCCAAAAGCCGTAGTACGAGCATTATTTCAAGAAGTTGCTGGTTCAGGTACGACATCTGGCGGATCCACTCTTACTCAACAGCTAGTAAAACAACAAATTTTAACGAATGAAGTTTCTTTTAAACGAAAAGCAAATGAAATTTTATTGGCTTTCCGCATTGAAAACTATTTTACAAAAGATGAGATTTTAGAAAGTTATTTAAATGTTTCACCATTTGGAAGAAATAATAAAGGTCAAAATATTGCAGGATTAAATGAAGCTTCAACGGGTATATTTGGTTTAAAAGCCAATGAATTGACTTTGCCACAAGCTGCATTTTTAGCTGGGCTACCTCAAAATCCGATTGTTTATAGTCCATATACTCAAACAGGTGCGCTTAAAGAAGACTTGTCTGCTGGTATGACTCGTAAAAATGAAGTATTGTTCAGAATGTATCGTGAAAACTATATCACTAAAGAAGAATACGATGCTGCTTTAACTTATGACTTAGCGCAAGATTTTTCACCTCAAGAATCCGATGTTAAAGACAGTACTGACTATGTATATAACTTTGTGGAACAACAAGCTAGACAAATTCTGATGGAACAATTATATATAGCTGACGGTTATTCTGCTGAAGATCTATCTAATGATCAAGAATTGAGTGATTCTTATTATACTCAAGCAGACGAGGATTTACGCTCAAAAGGTTATACAGTCTCCTCAACTATTGATAAAGGTGTTTACGAAGCTATGAATGCTGTAGTTGAAGAGTATGCCTCACCAGAAATTTCTTATGATGAAAATAACAATCCAATCATAAGCAATACAAGTGATTTAGGTACCGTAAAAGTTGTTGACTATGTTGATGAGGAAACAAAGGAAACAAAAACACTTGTTGAACCGGTTCAAAATGGTGCAATTTTAAGAGACAACACTACTGGCAGAATCATCTCCTTTATCGGAGGAGTAGACTATGAAATTACTCAAGTTAATCATGCGTATCAATCTCCACGCTCACCTGGTTCAACGATGAAACCTTTACTAGCTTTTGCTCCAGCACTAGAAGAAGGCTTCATTACACCAGCTACAATGCTTTTTGAAAGTTCCGCTAAAGTGCCAAGCTGGGAAAATGGTTCTTTGGGTGTTCATGAAATAACCAACTTTGGTAACGTAACTCCTAATAAATGGACCAATGTTCGGAATGGGTTAGCGCAATCAAGTAATATCGTTACAACAAAAATTTATCAACAAATGAAAGATACCTATAACATGGAAGAGAAACTTGAATCATATATGCATAAGATGGGATTTGGAACTAACGTCATCACGACAGAAGAATACCAAGGGACCTACTATACTCTTCCTATCGGTGGAATCACCAAAGGAACAACTGTATCAGATCAAACAGATGGCTTCTCTACTTTAGCAAGTGCTGGGAATTACACAGAAGGACATGTTATCGATAAGATTGAAGATGCTGCTGGAAATATTATTTTTCAATACGAAGTAGAACCTGTTAACGTATTTTCAGCAGAAACAGCTTATCTGACGACTGATATTTTACGCGATGTATTAGAATCTGGTACTGCTAAAGATATAGAAGGACAATTAAACTTTAAAGCTGATATTGCCGGTAAAACAGGAACGTCAGATGGCCAAAAAGATATTTGGTTTATCGGTTATACGCCTCAAGTTACCTTAAGTTCTTGGATTGGATATGATAATGCTGTTGACACCTCTGTTAATGACTTAACTAACTCAGGTTCTGAAAGCCCAAGTTTGAGAAATCGAAGACATTGGGCTCGCTTAATGAATGCTATCTACAGTGCAAACCCAACCGTTTTAGGTACTGACCAAACATTTCAAAAGCCAGAGGGTATTGTTGAGGCAAAAGTTCTTAATGCAACTGGTATGCTTCCAGGGAAAGTGAAATTGCCTAACGGAAAAGAAGTTACAGCAACCGGCGATACTCATACAGAAATTTTTAATAAGAAATTTGCTCCAAAAACAACTACCTACAACTTTGCAATTGAAGCTTCTGAAAAAGAATTAACAGACTACTGGAGTAGTTCTTCTAAAACAGCAAGCTCTCAAGAAGCGCAGAAAGCAAAAACTGAGACAGCTAAGAAAAAAGCTGAAGAAGAAAAGGCAAAAAAAGAAAAAGAAGCACAAGAAGAAGCTAAGAAAAAAGCTGAAGAAAAAAAACAGAATGAATAAAAAATAAGACATCGATTTTGTAATGCCTTCCAAAAGTTAGAGAAATCGACTTTTGGTGGTACATTACATTTCAATGTCTTATTTTTTTAAACTTCTTTAGTTGTCCCTCTATTTGCAATATGGTGAGGCAAGATAATTGTTTTTTCATCCACATCTTCTTTGTTCATCAACTTAGTTAATAAACGCATAGATACAGCACCAATATCATATAATGGTTGAGTAATGGTACTCAATTTTGGTCTTACCATTTCAGATAATTTAGAGTTATTTGCAGTAACCACTTCGAATTCTTCAGGTATTTTAACGAAGTGATCTAATGCTCCGTTCATGATTCCTACAGCAATTTCATCATCCCCGGCAAAGACTGCCGTTGCTCCTGCTTCAGCTAACTTAGTGTAGACTTCTTCTCCAGCTATAAATGTGTAAGCTGTTTCAAAAATCAAACTTTCATCATAAGCAAGACCAGCATTTTCTAAAGCAGTTTTATACCCTTTCAATCGATAGATACCATTTATAGGTTCTTGAGTGATTGATCCAGAAACAAAAGCAATACGTTCATGTCCACTAGCTATCAATTGAGCAACCGTTTGTTCTGTCGCTGCTTCGTAATCAATATTTACGCTACCCATTTGTTCATCAGGATCAACTGTTCCTGCCAAAACAACAGGAGTTTTCGAGCGAGAAAACTCTGCTCTTAATTCGTCTGAAATTTTATGGCCCATGTAAATAATTCCATCTACTTGTTTAGCTAATAGTGTATTCAATACTTGGACTTCTTTTATATCATTTTGATCAGAGTTAGCTAGAATAATATTATATTTGTACATTGTAGCAATATCATCGATTCCTCTAGCCAAAGATGAGAAATACAAGTTTGTTACATCAGGAATAATAACCCCTACAGTTGTTGATTTTTTACTAGCTAATCCACGAGCAACTGCATTTGGACGATAATCCAGACGATCAATAACTTCCAACACTTTTTTTCGAGTAGTTGGTTTTACATTTGGGTTACCGTTTACGACACGTGAGACAGTTGCCATAGAAACATTTGCTTCTCTTGCAACATCATAAATAGTAATAGTTTGTTTTTCCATAATCAATCTCCTTCAAATAATTAAATTCGTTTACTTTTTGTATAGTTCTAATTTAGCAAAATTACGACTGCAATGCAAGCGTTTCATTTTCGTTTTCATGAAAATTTCATAATTTCTTTCATTATTAGATTCGATTTTATTTCTATCTTTTAGTTTTCTTAAAGAAAACCATCATTAATAGTGATACAATTGATTTAATACAGTCAGTCGAAGGTGAGGATCATTATTATGAACAAACAACTAAAAGTATTAAAAAAATGGTTAACCGAACAAAAAATAGATGTTGCTTTTATCAATGAACCCAATACTATTGCTTATTTTAGCGGTTATGAAAGTGATCCACATGAGCGTATTTTAGCTTTGGCAATTTTTGCAGTCGGAGAACCTTTTCTCTTTACACCTGAACTTGAAAAAGAAGATGCCCTAAAAAGTGAATGGCCATATGCTGTATATGGCTATTTAGATAATGAAGATCCATGGTCTCTGATTGCAATTCACTTGGCAGCTCATAGAAATAATTTTAGTAATATAGCAATTGAAAAAAACTTTTTAACGGTTGGCCGATTTGAAAAACTTCAATTTTTTTTCCCGGCTGTTTCTTTTCCAGATATTACTCCTAAAATACAAGCCATGAAGCTAATTAAGACTTCTGATGAAATCAACAAAATGATGGAGGCTGGTAAATGGGCTGATAAAGCTTTTGAAATTGGCTTTAACGCAATAAAAGAAGGCGTATCTGAAGAAGAGATAGTAGCAGAAATTGAATACCGTTTAAAAAAAGAAGGTATAAAAGAAATGAGTTTCGAAACAATGGTTTTGACTGGAGTTAATGCAGCTAGCCCGCATGGTACACCTGGAAAAAGGCCAGTAAAATTGAATGAGTTTGTTTTATTTGATTTAGGCGTCGTTTACAATGGATACACTAGTGACGCTACTCGTACTATCGCTTTTGGAGAACCTTCAAAACAAGCAAAAGAAATTTATGCTACTGTATTAAAAGCTTACAATGCTGCTTTGATCGCCGTTAAACCTGGCATAACGGCTGGTGAGTTAGATAAAATTGCTCGCGATATCATCACTGACGCAGGTTATGGGCAATACTTCACTCATCGTTTAGGTCATGGCTTAGGAAGTTCAGTCCATGAATTCCCATCTATTATGCAAGATAGTACTTTTATTATTCAAGAAGGTATGTGCTTCTCAATAGAACCTGGTATTTATTTACCAGGTGTTGCTGGAGTTCGTATAGAAGACTGCATAGTCGTCACAAAGGACGGTTGTGAAGTTTTTACTCATACACCAAATGAGTATACCTCTATCTAAATTTGCTGTTTTAAAAAATTAACTATTTATTTATTCATTTACAGCAAAAAAGCAGCGGATCTTTTGAGGTCCACTGCTTTTTACTTTTAAAATTAAATTCCTACATTTGTATTGGTTGTTTTAGGTTTGTCTTTATTTCCACTATCTGCAGTTTGTTCTGTACTAACATTTGCTGATGAATAATCAGGCTTTTCTGCAGCTTTTTTTTGATCATAATCAAAATCCATTGTTTTTCTTTCAGCTTCTTCTTTAAAAGAATGATCTTCATGTTTTACATTGAATGAACTAAAATTTGCTTCTTCTTTACCTTCTTTTAAACTTGATTTAACTTCTTCTGATGTATCTTTTGCAGCTGATTTCACATCTCCTACTGTTTCAGTAGCTGTTGTTTTAACTTCTTTAGCTATATCTGTTGCAGATTTTTTAAGATCATTCAATCCTTCTCCTACATCTTTTGAAGCATGATTCAACTGTTCTCTTATTTGAGAAGCCGATTCTTTCAAGCTTATTTTAATGTCTTCTGATGCATCTTTAGCAACAGTTTTCATTTCTTTTCCTTTTTCTTTAGCAATATCTGCATATCCTTTTGCCGAGCTTTTAGCATTAATTGTTTGCTGATTTAAATCTTCACGTAATTCTTTACCTGATTTTGGTGCATACAATAGAGCTGTAATTCCTGCTGCTGTAGCTCCTATAATTGCTCCTAAAAGAAATCCACTTTTTTTAGTCATCTATATTTCTCCCCTTTTCTCAATTCAATATGAATAGTTTGATTTTTTAATTAGTACTTGAGTCGTTCTCTTTTTTACTTTTGCGTTTCTTATTCAGATTCACTGCTGTTTTACCAACCTTGGTTACCATACCTGTTTGACCTGCTTTTTTAGTTGCTCCAGTAACATGTGTAGTTAAGTTACGAGTAGAATCATTTAAACTTGAAACAGTTTCTCCTAAATCACCAATGGCTTTAAACACTGGATCAGTTTTACCCAATTTTCCGTTAACATCATCTAATGTAGTATTGGATTTATTTAATAATCCTTCCACCTCAATCAAAAGACTATCCGCATCTTTTGTTAATATACTAATGCTTTTATTAGCTTCATTCACTGTTTTTTGGACTTCTCCAACTACCTTAGAAACTTTTAACAATACAATAATTATGAACACAACTAATGCCGCAAAAGCTACAGCAGCTATCAAAGCTGCAATTTCTCCACCTGTCATATAAATTCCTCACTTCCTTCTATTTTCTAATTTTTTATCTAGAAATAAAAAATCTTCTACACGTATAGAATACCATTATTTATTTTTTTCATCAAATAATATGAAACCGAATTCTTCTTTTACTCATCACTTTATATTATAGTCGTTATTCTCAAAACAACTATTTTATTCTTATTCTTACACTTTTATTTAAAATTTAGGCTTTTCTTAATGGTCCTGTCACTATAATTTTGTCTGAAAATTTGTTACTATGATAAAGAACATTCAAATAGAAATATATTTATTTAAAGGGGTATTTAGTTTATGGACAGCAGTAATCAATTAGATAGTTCAATTGCAGTAGATGTCGTTGATACTTTGACAGAACAAACCAATATTTTTTCGGAATTTTGGAAATCAATCGATTGGCCCAGTCTCATTTCAACGGTAACTGCTAGTATTATTCAAATTTTATTTTTCATAATTTTCTTTTTTGCTGTAAAATTAATTGGAACCTTTTTTATTGAGCGGACATTTGAAAATTATCGAAAGAAAAAAGATATTTCTACAAATCGTTTAAATACACTTTATAATTTGACCAAAAATTTATTTCAATCTTTTGTAGGCTTTTTCTTATTTTATGCGATTCTTTCGGCTATTGGCATTCCTGTTGGTACGCTACTTGCTGGAGCCGGAGTCATTGGTCTAGCTTTATCTCTTGGTGCTCAAGGATTTGTCAGCGACATAGTAAATGGTTTTTTCCTGTTACTTGAAAAGCAGATTGATGTTGGCGATATTGTGGATCTAGATACTGTTTCAGGTACCGTTGTTGATGTAAATTTAAAAACAACTAAAGTAAAAAGTTTTGATGGGACACTTAACTTTGTACCTAATCGCTATATTACTATCGTAAGCAATAAATCACGTGAAGATATGCGTGCTCAAGTTGATATCCGACTTTCGCCAAATACTGATATTGAAAAAGTAGATAGGATCATCACAACGGTAAATGATAAACTTGTTCCTCAGTATCCAGATATTACCGAACCTCCTACTAGTTTAGGCTTGATTCCTCTTGAGAATGGTCACTATGGTGTACGGATCGTGATATTCGTCTTACATGGCCATGAGTTCGAAATAAAAAATGTTTTTTCTCAAGCGTACGTTACTGCCTTAACAAAAGAGGGCATTGAGATTCCTGTCAATCCTCTTAATCTTAAATAGTAACAATTTCTTATCCGAACTAAAGGAGGCAAATGTTAATGTCAGTACCACCTAAAATATTAATTCTAACTGGAAGTTATGGAAATGGTCATCTTGAAGTGACTCGTTCACTAATAACAGAGCTAAATAAGCGTGGCATCTCTAATATTGTTACATCAGATTTATTTTACGAAGCACACCCTATTTTGACTAACGTTACTAGGAAATTGTACATTAAAAGTTTTACTAAAGGCCAAAACATCTATGGTTTTCTTTATTATAAATCTGATTTTAGATTAACCGATTTTAGAATTGATCGAATGATTGATCGATATGGTTATATGCGCATCAGTCAATTGATGAAAGAAAATGATTTCGATCTTGTGATCAATACTTTTCCAATGCAAGCTTTGCCTATCTACAAGCAACATACCAAGAGTACAAAACCTGTTATCCCGTTTATTAATGTACTAACCGATTTTTGTCTGCATACTCGCTGGATCTCAGATAGTATTGATTATTTTTTTGTAGCCTGTAATAGTTTAAAGGAAGAATTGATTGATACTGGAATAAATGAAAATAAAATTACCGTATCAGGTATTCCTATAAAAGAAGAATTTTATTCCTATGATAAGTTTTCTATGAGCGAAGACATTACTTCTAATCAAACAAAAAGATTGCTGATTTCTGCTGGTGCTCATGGAGTATTAAAGGATTTAGCTCAAATTATTGAAAAGTTAAAAGTAAAGGAAGATTTGCATATAACGGTTGTTTGCGGTTCTAATCAATTACTTTTTAACGAACTTATGAAAGCCTATCAAAACGATGTCACCATAAGTATTCTTGGGTATGTTTCAAATATGGCTAATTTAATGAATCAATCCGACATCATGGTTACAAAAGCTGGAGGAATCTCTCTTTCAGAAGCTCTAGCAATTCGAATTCCTTTAGTTTTGGCACCTGCTGTTCCTGGACAAGAAAAAGATAATGCAAGATTTTTTGAAAAAGAGGGAATGGCCATTCTTACAAAATCAGAAGAAGAAATTGTACCGGCTATTTTAATTTTATTGAAACAACCTCTTTTGGCAAGAAGCTTAACGAAACAAATGGAAAACCATTTTTATCCACATGCATCTGGGCTTATAGTAGATAGAGTCCTTGCGCTGATTGAAAATCCTCGTGTCCATAAGGAGCCTAGTCATGACTCAAAAGAGATTAAAAATTGATAAAAAATTTTTATTTTTACTTATCTCATTAATGCTCGTTGAATACGTTCGTGCTGCTTTTATCATTAGCTATTTACCGGTTCAGGCTGCAGTGGGAACTCAGTTTAATCTAACTTTAGTTGGCTTAGCCATTAGTTTACATTACATTAGCGACGCTTTTTCAAATTTTCAAGCCGGTTTTTTCATGAATCGTTTTGGTATTAAAAAAGTCATCTCATTTTCTTTTCTATTGATTTTTACTTCTTTGATTATTGTTCCTTTATTTCAATTTAATAGTATCGTTATTATTTTAGCCGCGATCCTATTAGGTTTTGGGGCTTGTCCCATTTGGATTGTACTTCTATCTAAGGCTAGTTCAGGATCAAGAGGAAAAAATATGAGTTTAGTTTATTTTTGTTGGCTATCAGGTATGGCTAGTGGTGTCATAGTAATGAATTACTTAATGAATATTAATCTAACCGTTTCTTATTGGCTTCTACCACTCTTTATAGTAGGTGCTTACATCAGTTTCCGTTTATCAGGGAACCATCATACACCCCACACAGCTAGACAAAATATAACGGACATATTCAAAAAAACATTCTCTATTTTAAAACAAAGCCGCGTAATCTTACCGGGGACTTTAATGCAAAGCATTTCTATTGGAATGTTAATTCCTATTTTGCCAACATTTGTCTTGCAATATCTTGGTTTCTCCTATAATCAATATACCTTTTTATTGGTTATTGCTGGTTTAACAGCTGGTATCCTTATGCTGCCAATTGGCCGGTTAAGTGATTACTTCAAACCACGCTTACTATTTATTGGAGGATTTATACTTTTTGGCCTTACGATGATTTCTACTACACTTGATACCTCTATTCTGACTATTTATATTCTAGTTATATCCATGGCGATTGCTTATACGCTTTTTTTACCGGCTTGGAATACTTTTGTAGCTACAAAAATTACTAAAGAAGACCAAAATGTCAGTTGGGGAATCATTTCCTCTTTTCAAGGTGTGGGAACTATGCTTGGTCCCATAATAGGTGGGGTACTTGCTTCATATAGCGCAAGTATAACGATTATTGTTAGCGCTTCGCTTTTCCTTCTAATGGGCTTACTTTATTTATTTGTCAAATAGTGTAGCTGCTTCAAAATTTTTTTCTGCAATAGTCGTATTTGCTTGTGAAGCTTAATTAATTTGTTTATCCACACCAAAAATTATACAGTCTTTGTTTATTCAATACAAAAAATTATGATCTTTTAAATAAGCGATATAAAATATAACTTTATTTGACAAATTAGAAAATAAAAAAAATAGCGCTAGTGAGTTTTTTTACTCACTAGCGCTATTTAACGTAGTTAAATCTTTATTACTCAAAGGTTTGATTAACTACATAAATTATCTTATTTTTTGTTTAAGTTTCTTTCTTTTTGTTTTTGATAACCATAAAAATAATTACGCTAGCCGTAGCAAGCATAGCTACAAGAAGCGGTGTGCTACTTTCAAATCCTGTTTGTGCAACCTCTGTTTCTTCCATATCAACTTCTTGAAGGGTGAAGTTTGAAGGAACCAAGACTGTGTCAATAACATGGACAACACCGTTTGTTGCTTCAATATCTGTTTGAGTAATCATAGATTGATTGACCATTGGATCTCCTGAAAGATCAAACATCAATTCTTGACCATTTACTGTTGTTGCTTCCATCCCGTCTGTTAAATCAGCAGCCAACACACTTCCTGGAACGACATGATACGTAAGAACCTTTGCCAAGTCGGGTTGTGCTAACAATTCGTCTGCGGTAATATCTAATTCCGTTAATAGTTTTTCAAATGCGGCATTAGTTGGCGCAAATACAGTGTATGGGCCTTCTCCTTGAAGTGTCTCAACTAGTTCAGCTTTTTGAAGAGCAGCTACGAGGATACTGAAATCAGGGTTACCTAAAGCGATACCTACTACATCATCTGTAGGTGCAGCATTGACAGTTGCGGCGAAAAATGGCGATAGTAGCAGTATAGTGACAAGGGAAAATGCAATCTTCGAAAACTTTTTCATTTCTATCCATCTCCTTTGTGACAAAGTTATATTTTGTTATCTTTGTCTACATAAGTTATACTATCATCATACTGTAACCGATGTCAAAAATTAACTCCAAGGAAAAGAAAATGGAGGAATAACTATGAAAAAAAAATATTGGTTAGCGATTTTATCCAGTCTATTGTTAGTACAAATTGTTTATTATTATAATATTGTATCCGCTCAACGCAAAGATGTTAAAGTTCCAGAAAGCGCTTTGGTTCAAACAACAGATGAAGGTAAAGAGCCTATAAAAGACTCTATTCCTACTACAAAAATAGATACCGAAAAAGTGTTTGTCAAAAATACAGCGACAGATTACTACTTACTTAATTCTGATTATGTTGGTTGGTTAAATATAGCTGATACCGTTATTGATTATCCCGTTGTACGTGGAACAAATAATGAATTTTATTTAAGTCATAATTTTTATAAAGAGGAAGATGCTCTAGGTGCAATCTTTATGGATCATCGTAACGTGGGTATGGGCATGGATAAACACACCATTATTTATGGGCATTATACTAAATACGGGCAAATGTTCAGGGATTTAGAGCAGTATTTATCAGAAGATTTTTTAACTAGTCATTCTGAATTTATTTTTACCGATGCTTTTACCAAACGAACGTACAAAATATTTTCCGTACATCCTTCTGATGCTGATCCTAAATTTCTCGATGTATCCTTTAAAGAAAATGAATTTACTGATTTTGTTGACACCTTAAAAAAAGAATCTATTTTTGAATTGGATACTCCCGTTTCTCCAGAAGATAATATCTTAACTCTTGTTACTTGTAATTATAGTGTTAATAATGGCCGACTATTCATTCATGCCGTTGAAATAACAGAATAATTCAAAATTTTATTGTTTAAAGGATATACTTTGCTATTTTTCATTGCTCGTTAAGTTAAATTATTTGCTTTATTTAACTACACAAATACGCCTCTAAAGTTAGCTTTTCCTCTAACTTCCGGGGTGTATTTGTACAGCGATTGGTTTGAACTGAAATCTTTTTAGTTTCTTTACAATTGCCTATTAGCTTTCTTTTCTAAGAAGTCACCGACATGTTCAATAGCAAATGGAATAGCCTCTTCTTTTGGCGTCATTTGTGGGTGATGCAAGCCATAAGGGCTGTCGACACCTAACCAAAACATTGTGCCAGGAATTTTGTCTAAATAATAACCAAAATCTTCACCTGTCATTTCTGTTTTCATTTCTCTATATTCGACCCCTTGTTTTTTAGTCATATAATCAATAAAAGATAATGTTTCCATCTCGCTGTTGACTACAGGATAATACCCAGCTTGGTCTAAATCCAGATAAATTTTGCAATTATAAGATAACTCAATTCCTTTAACAATATCCTTTACTCTTTGCTGAGTTAATTTACTCATCTCAGAAGTTAATGTGCGAATGGTACCCGTAAGGCTAGCATATCCGCTGATAATATTTCCAGCTGTCCCAGCATGCATTGTCCCTAACGTAATCACTGCGCCTTCCATTGGATTAACGCTTCGACTAATGATTGTTTGGATTTGGCTGATAAATTGACTCGCAGCTACTATCATATCATTCGATTCATGTGGATATGCAGCGTGCCCACCTTTACCGCGAAATTCTACATTGATAGCGCAGGTTCCAGCAAATAATGTTCCAACCTTTGTTCCTAAAGTTCCCACAGGCAAATCTGGTTTGACATGCAGTGCATAAATTTCGTCTGGCATATAACCATTTAAAAAACCACTATCATAAATGATTTTTGCTCCACTCACATTCTCTTCAGCTGGTTGAAAAATAAACACTAAATCATCTACTGTTTGATGAGAACTAAAATAGGTTAATAACCCTAATGCAATCGACATGTGCATATCATGACCACACGCATGCATTCTTCCCTCGTGAGTGGATTGAAAAGGCAATTCAGTTTCTTCTACCACAGGCAGACCATCTATATCCGTTCTCCAACCAATCGTTTTTTCACCAATGCTCCCCTTTACTCGAACAACAATAGCCGTTTCCCATGTTTTTATTTCTAAATTATCTTGTGGCAACTCATTGATTTTAGTCATCAAATAACTATGCGTCTTGTACTCTTCTAAACCAATTTCAGGAATCAAATGTAATTCTCTTCTCATCTGAATGAAAGGATTCTCTTGTATCATTTTCTTCACTCTCTTCTAAAAAAGGAGATGAATCAGAAAGTTTTTTCTCTTTCTGTTCACGCTCCTTTGATTTTGTCTTCTTTTATTTTTTATAGTTCGCGTAAAGCATCAATTATACCTGTTTTACTTTTTGTTTTTTCATCGATATCTTTAATTTTTTTAGCCGGTGTTCCCGCTACAACAGTATAAGGTTCAACATCTTGAATAACAATAGCTCCTGCTGCAACAACAGCGCCTTTTCCAATTCGAACACCCTCTAATACAACAGCATTAGCTCCAATTAAAACATTATCTTCCACAACAACGGGTTGAGCACTAGCCGGTTCAATGACCCCTGCTAAAACAGTACCTGCACCAATATGGCAATTTTTACCAACTGTTGCCCGTCCGCCTAATATAGCACCCATATCAATCATAGTTCCCTCACCAATGATTGCTCCAATATTAATAACAGCGCCCATCATAATAACGGCTGAATCCCCAATTTCGACTTGGTCTCGTATAAAAGCACCTGGCTCAATTCGAGCTTTAAACTTCTTCATATCTACTAATGGGATAGCAGAATTACGGCGATCATTCTCAATCACTTTATCTTCGATCCACTTTTTATTTTCTTCTAAAAAGGGTTCAATGACGTTCCATTCACCAAAAATAGTCCCTACTTCATTAGTTGTAAAATTTTTAATTGTTGCAGGAAAATTCAATTGATCTAATTGACCTTTTAAATAAACTTTTACCGGTGTTTTTTTTTCACTTTTTGATATAAATTCAATAATTTCATTTGCATTCATTTTATCATTCCTTACTCATTAGTATTTTTTTAATGTAAACGTTCTGCTTTCCGAATCACATCATATTTATTTTCAAATTCGTGGGCAATCCGATTTGTCCCTTTTAAAATTTCACTTCTCGTGATGATCCCAATAAAACTTCCATCTTCACTTGCTACACATATAAAGGCGTTATTCACTAATAAATGAAGAACTTCTTCCAAGTCATAAGGATCGGCTACCAAAGCAAAATCAGTGGTCATAACATCTGAAACTAATATATCGCCTAATTTATCAAAATTGATATCTTCCAACCCAGTAATAGCTTCAATGATCATAGGCATAGAAATAAGTCCTCTAATTTTATAATCATTATCTAAAACTGGAATAACTGAATACCCTATTTTGGTAAGAACTAATAATGCATGATCCAATCGATTCTTCATTTGAACATGGGCAACTCTGTCTGCTGGAATCAAAAGATGTTCTTTATTTTCCAGTAGCATCTCACCAATTTCTTTTCCTATCATTCGTTTCATTTCCTTTCCTTTGATTACTATATCCAAGTACTATTCTACGTTAAAAAAAGCTGTTAAAGATTAGCAACACAATGGAAATAAACAAAAAATTATAAACTAGCATACAGGTTTACACTTTTAACTATTTTTGGAAAACTGACAGCTTAGATTCTTAATGACATTATGTGCTCGATTGTAATAAGTGACTATTATTTGAAACTCATCACTTTCTACTATAGCATAAGTTGGAACTAAATAGTGACCTCTAGGCTCTGAAATACTCCCAGGATTTAATACTACGATACTATCTATTTTTTCAGATTTAGCTTGATGAGTGTGGCCAAAAAATGCATAATCTGCATTTTCTTCTTTAGCTGCATAAACTAACTCTTGCATACTATAATTAACATCAAAGAGATGCCCATGAGCCATAAATATGCGTTCATTTTTCACATCAACAACTTGAGTCAACTTATACTCATCAGTAAAATCCATGTTTCCTTTAACGGTCATCATTGAATCCCAAACTGAATCTGTTGCTTCCAATTCAGAATCGCCGCAATGAAAGATTTGATCCACTTTATCCTTGTAACGTTCAATTAGTTCAACTAAAATTTCTCGATCCTCATGACTATCACTTACAACTAATACTTTCACACTTTTTCCCCCAGTGATGACGACTTACTCTAACTATTTATCTATTTATCTATTTATCTATTTATCCATTCATCCCATACTTCATCTAATTTTTCTACTGCTACTGCACGATGGCTAAAAATATTTTTATCTTCTTGAGACAATTCGGCCATTGTTTTACCTTTACTTTCAACAAAAAATAACGGATCGTAGCCAAAACCATTATCGCCTTTAGGAATAGTCAAGATAGATCCTTCAACTTCGCCTTCAACGACTAGGCTGTCTTTTCCCGGTACCGCAAGTGCAAGCGTACAATGAAATTGAGCTGTCCGCTCTTCTTTTGGTACGCCTGTTAATTCATGCAATAATTTCGCATTGTTCGCAGCATCACTTTTAAATTCTCCTGCATAGCGAGCAGAAAATACTCCCGGTGCACCATCTAATGTATCAACTTTCAAACCTGAGTCATCGGCTAAAACTACCATATTAAGTGCACGTGCAATCGTTTCTGCTTTTAATAACGCATTTTCCGCAAATGTCATTCCCGTTTCCTCAACTTCAGGAATCTCTGGGAAATCACGCAACGTTTTTACTTTAAATCCTTTTTTAGCAAACAAAGCTTCGAATTCTTTTGCTTTTCCAACATTACTTGTCGCAATTAAAATTTCATCTTTTGCAATTACCGGATAAACAATCTCTTCTTCATTTTTTAAAGCGATAGCTTGATCAAAGGCATCATTTTGCACTTGAATCAACTCCCTGATTCCTTTTCCTCCAAATTCTAATAACACCGAAAGTTGGTCAGCAGAAAAGGTAGCTTCTTCACCTGTACCTTGAATTTCAACAAATTGTCCACCAGAAGTCATAACTAAATTCATATCCACATCTGCTGCACTATCTTCTAAATAATTCAAATCTAATACTGCTTGTCCATCCGCTAAAATCCCTACACTTATAGCCGCTACATTTTCTTTTATCGGACTAAAAGTCAATTCACCGCTATCTAATAATGTTTGGATAGCCAATTTCAAAGCTACAAATGCGCCTGTAACACTAGCAGTACGCGTTCCACCGTCCGCTTGGATCACATCACAGTCTACAGTAATAGAACGTTCCCCTAATGCTTCTAAATCGATGCTTGAGCGTAGTGATCGGGCAATCAATCGTTGAATTTCCATTGTACGTCCGCTTAATTTTCCTTTGGCCGCTTCGCGAATATTTCGCGTATTAGTAGCTCTAGGCAACATACTGTATTCTGCATGGACCCAGCCACTTCCCTTTCCTTTTAAAAAGCGTGGGACGTTTGTTTCGATTGATGCACTACAAATTACTTTCGTATCTCCAAAAGAAACCAGTACTGATCCCTCAGGATGTTTCAAATAATTGGTTTCTATTGTCACTAATCGATTTTCATCATTTCTTCTACCATCTGTGCGCATACTTGAACCTCACTTTTTTTTGTCGAGCTTTCAACTCTAGTTTAAAATTTTTCTGTTCCTAATTTAATATGTTCAATGTCTAATGCCTCGTCGCCTAACCATTGAGAAGCTATATCATTAAACATCTGAGTAGATCCTGTGGTGAAAAATTTTCGTTCAGAAACTTCTTTGTTATTACTTAATTCTGCAAGATTAAAATAATCTAGAATAGTACTCACTTCACTAATTGTTTCTGCACCTGAATCAATTAGTGTCACTGAATCTCCCATCACATTTTGGATAATAGGTCTCAATAAAGGGTAATGAGTACAGCCTAAAATTAATGTATCGATTTTTTTATTTTTGATTGGTTTTAACGTTTCTGCGACAATTTTTTTTGCAATTGCACTTTTGTACTCATTACTTTCGACCAAAGGGACAAATTTTGGACAGGCCAAGCTGTTCACAGATGCCAGAAAATCCTTTGATTGAATCATTTTTTTATATTTATCGCTATTTACCGTACCTTCCGTTCCAATGATTCCGATCCGATTATTTTTTGTTGCCTTGATCGCAGCCCGGCTTCCAGGTAAGATAACACCGATGATTGGTATAGCTAATTTCTTTTTTAAATCTTCTAAAGCCACTGCAGTAGCTGTATTGCAAGCAATTACAAGCAGTTTAATATCCTTATTCAATAAAAAGTGCGTCATTTCCCAAGTAAACTGTTTGACTTGCTCTTCAGGTCTTGGGCCATAGGGGCAGCGGGCAGTATCTCCTACATAATAAATGGATTCATTTGGGAGTTGTCGCATAGCCTCTCTTACTACAGTTAATCCGCCGACTCCTGAATCTATAAAACCTATCGCTTGTTTTTTCATTTTTAACAACCTCAATTTAGTTTCATTTGTATACTCTTCTTATTTTCCCTTTTTTCACACTTAATTTCAAGGGATTAAGGAAATTAACTTTAATAATTTTTTGAATAACTCATTTTTATTCGTTTAAAATGACTAAACAGTAATTTATTTTAAAAAGATAGGTTTCTGTTTCAAATCACGTTATAATAAATTGTGAATGACAGAAGAGGTGAATGAGCAAGTGAGTAGAAATAAGAATGAACAACAGGTAGACCTAGAAAAATTTAATGATGCACCTTCCTTATTTGGATACGAATTGATTAGAGATATATTGATTCCAAATTTATTAGGAACAGATATGCATGAAATTTTATATTGGGCTGGCAAAGAATTAGCTAGACAGTACCCACTTCAAAACAGGCAAGATATTATTCTTTTTTTTGATAAGGCAGGTTTTGGTTCAATAGAATTGAGTAAAGATCAACGCACTAAACAAGTTTATACTTTGTCTGGTGAAATTGTGCAAGCTCGTTTAGAACATGTACAACCTAGTTTTAATTTAGAAGCTGGATTTTTAGCTGAACAAATTCAAATGCAAGACAATTTGTATACTGAAGCGTTAACTGAAGTAAACATAAAAACAAAAATCATTACCTTTATTGTAAAATCGGACACCCAAGACCGATTATCGATTGAAGAACCCTTAACTCATTTTATTCTGAATGATACTAAAGATAAAAAAAACAAATTTTTTGAACAAGGTGAATCGATTTTACCTTCAAGATCTTCAAAATATGAACGATAACTAAATTAAAAGAGGACTTGGATATTAATATCCAAGTCCTCTTTTAATACTATTTTCTTTGTTCATTTTTTAAAATACTTAAAGATGTTTTCATCGTTTTTATCATCCCGGCATCTGAGTAAACTAGTACATTTGAACGATACATCACTAATGATAACAAGGTACAAAGGATGGTGAAGACAATCATCACAATAATCGAAATCACTATCCCAGCAGTGGAGACTGTTTCACTCGCTACCCTAAATGGCATAATGAAAGGCGTGAAGAAAGGGATATGGGAACCAATCTTAACAATAAGCTGATTTGGACTAGCAAAAGCAAACAATCCACCATAGAATCCAATCATTGCCAAGAAAATCAGCGGTGTGACAGCTTTATTGACATCTTCAATTTTGGTTACTAATGAACCAAAGAAAGCTGCTAAACCAGCATATAAAATGATCCCTAATACAAAGTAAATAAGTGTTGCACCAATAAAACTACTTAACAATGTTCCAAGATCGATACCTTGCAAAAGTTCTTGGATAAAATTCATATTTTTGACAAAAGGATAAGCAATTAAAACCAATACGACATAGATAATAATTTGTGTCAGACAAACTAATAAAATACCTGATAATTTTCCGAAAAAGTGAACCGTTGAAGAAACACTTGATAAAATTATTTCCATGATTCGGGTACCTTTTTCAGACGCAATTTCTGTCCCAATAATGCTTGCGTAATTAATAATAAAAATAAAAATAGCTATTCCAACAATATAAGAACTCCACATTTTAATAGTCTCAGCTGTGCTATCTTGGCTAGTTGCTGCACCATTTTCAAAATTAATGGTTTCAGTTGATACATTAGCTGGAGAGATTAATTCCGTTGCTTCTTGTTGTGTTAATCCATATTCCGTAGCTTTTCTGTTTAATTGGATAGCGGTCAAGAGGCTCCTTAAAATAGTTAAATCCAAATTATCGCTAGATGATGTATCCACATATTTAGCGGTAACAAGCTGATTTTCAGAGTTAACTTCCAGATAACCATCTAATTCTTCTTGCTCCATAGCTTCCTCTGCAGCTTCCTTAGTCGTAATTTCTGAATTAATGGTGAATTGATCATCTTCTGTCGCTAATAGTGTCTGTACCTCTTGGTCAGCAGTTAAAATAGCAATCTCAGGCGTATCATTTTCAGATTGGCTAATAAAGTAGACAATACCACCGATTATCAAGAGCATCACGATAGGCGATAACACCATTGTTAAAAAACCAAAAGACTTAACATTTTTTTTATAGACATCAGTCACGATCACCCAAAATTTAGTCATGCAGTTCACCTGCTTTCATTTTAAAGATCTCTTCTATCGTTGGTGGCTGTTGGCTGAAGGTAGTAATATACCCATCTTGTGTAACCTTTTTAAAAATGGCTTTTCCATCTTCTGGATCTGCTAAATCAAGAACTTTTAAACCGTCTTTTGTAGTTTCAGCTTTTATCACTCCAGGCATCATTTTTAATTCATCAATAGAAAATGATGTTTCTAAAAATAATTTTTTTCGACCAAATTGCTCTCTGATCTCACGAACTGTTCCATCTAATACCATTTCACCATCGCGTAACATAACTAAATGATCACAGATTTCTTCAACATTATTCATATTGTGACTAGAAAAGATAATAGAAGCTCCTTGTTTTTTCAATTCTTTGATACCTGCTTCTAATAAGCTAGCATTAACAGGATCTAATCCGCTAAACGGTTCATCCAAGATGACAAGTTTAGGTTGATGGATCAGTGTAGCAATCAATTGAACTTTTTGTTGATTACCTTTAGATAACGACTTTATTTTATCTGTTTTCTTTCCTTTAACTTGAAATTTTTCCATCCATTTATCTATTTGAGGCTTGATTTCTTTTTTAGATTTTCCTCGCAATTGTGCAAAATAAATTATTTGATCTTCTATTGAAACCTTAGGGTATAACCCACGTTCCTCTGGTAAATAGCCGATAATATCATAATCCGTTTTTTTTATAGGCTGTCCATTCCATAAAACTTCCCCAGAATCAGCTGTTAAAAAATTTAATATCAGTCGAAAAGTTGTTGTTTTACCTGCTCCATTCTGACCGATCATACCTAGAATTTGACCATCCGGAATCGTAAAACTGATATCGTCAACAGCCGTAAGTGCTCCAAAAGTTTTTTTCAAATTCTTAACTTCTAGCATATCTTTTCCTCCTTGTATCTATGTATTTAGACATTAAGTCTAACAGACCTTCCACTAATAAACTATCAATAACTAAGTAAACTTTGTTTTACCTAATTAGAGCTAAAAACGAATTAAGACAGTTGCCTCAATTCGCTTTTCGCATATTGCTCCTATCTACTCAAATATCCCGTTGTAAATCTGTTCCGGGTGCTCTAGGCATACTTGGGTTATCGATTGGATGATTCCCACCGAATGTTCCATCCGATTCTTTTAAAGGAATACCTTCTATTGAAGGTGCTTCGCTACTTTTAGTTGGAATTTTTCCTTTAACGGATTCTGATACCTCACCAATAGTCGATAAAATAGGGTTGTTCTTATTTTTTATCGGTTTATTATTTGAATTGTAACTAGTTTGGTTTGCCTCTGTCTCTTCAGTGATGATGACATAACCACCATGTTTGATAGTTTTATTGTATCGTTCAGTAATCCCGATATCTAATTTATATTTTTTAAGAGGATTCTCAACTTCTGATTCACTAAATGTGTCTCTGACGCGATCCCATATTGCTTTATTCTGTTTGTTAAGAACAGGGTCCACTTCTGCAATAGTCAAACTTTCAATCGTACCTTTGTTTTCTTTATGAGTAACAACAGTTACATCCTCAGGTTGATAACCTTCTGTAATCAAATGTTCAACTTGAGCTGTAGCCTCCTCAACCGATTGATAAGCACCTTTGAATTTTTTCACCATACTTATTTGTCCTCCTATCATATTTAATTTTACAATATAATAGTACCAAATAAAGAAGGCGTTCCCAAATAATAAGTTTATAAATTTTGCACACTGACATAATATTTCGGCTGTCTAATTTTTGATGTGAATAAATAAGTTAAATGACTCATCCAAAAATTCTGGAAGAATAGGGTTGCTTGTAGCTGTGCATTGGATTCAGTGAGAATGACAAAACGTTGGCGCTTTAGCGCAATTACGGTTTGTTTGAAAATTGAAAGTCTGTAAGAATTCTTTTTAGGTTTCAGACGTTCCCTTGGCTCCTTAACAGACCCTTACATTCCAGAAGATTTTTCATATTGAATTATCCACACTATTTGACTTAGAGTCGATAATTCCTGACAAATAAAAAAGACTACCTTTAATCAAGGTAATCAAGAATGTAGAAGATAGGATTCGAACCTATACCTTATTTAAACACAAGAAAAAACAATCGTTTGACCTCTAAAAAGTGAAACACCACGTACATCTACATCCAATATCATACCACACTTAGTACTTAAAAGCACTAATTACTTTATTTTATGTGCGCTAATTGATAGATAGAACTTGAACTTTCAGCATTAATCTATCTGAAAAATAACTTAGAACTTAAAAATAGGAATAAAGACCTATCAAATGACGGGTCTTTATTTCTATTTTCTTTCACTATTTTTCAAATTTTTGTTGAAAGGACTTCAAATATTGCGCCTTTAAATTCATCACAGCAGTCTTTGAAAATCATATCAGATGCCAAAAAGAACGATTTTCAATCTTTATAAGTTAGGGTTGCATCGCTCCGAAAAGGACTAACCAAGCCAAGATAGATTTAGCAACAAGGCTTAAGACGATGTAGATTCTTTCACCATAAACATAATCTTTCCATTTCCCAATTTTCTTGTACTGTAAAATCATATTGACAGGGAATGTGTTGAATGCCACAAAATACGTTCCAACAATGGCCCAAACGAACCAAGGGACCTGATCAAAATTACCGTTGCCGAACATATACAGCAGAATGGCTATCCAAGGTGCGATTCCGGCAATGGAACCCCAAATAAATGGACCCCAAATGATATTTTCTTTTGATTTCCCAGTATTCAATTGTTCCATGACCAAACCGAATAAGTTCATCGTCGCATTGACTACGAATATCAATACAAGCGATGCAATATCGTAGATACCGAACAAAGTAGAAATCAAAACAATCATAATCGAAGAACTAATTGCGTACTCAAACCAGCGGAATTTATTGATCCCTTTTTCCAAATCTGAATTGTAAATATCGTTTAGCTTTTTAGGTATCGAAATAAGTGCATGTGCGCCAGCGGAGATGATTAAAAACGAAGCCACTAAAATACCGAATGGCAAGTCAAATAATACTTTCGACTCCAGTTCAAGTGAACTTGTCTCTTGATTGAATGCCAAATAATTTTGTGTGATTTCTGGCGCAAATTCTCCAATTTGTTGGATCACGCTCGTCGCCAAAAAAAGCATCGCAATCCCTTGAAGCAAATGAAGGCCTCCCATGATCATGTTGAATTTTCTTAATTTAGCATGTGTAATCTCTCTCATCAGTTAAAACCCCTTTCTCTTTTAAAATAAAAGCTACTCCAGCAAATGTGGACCGCTCGCTCGCTATCTATTTATTAACTCTATTGTATTCTATCCGGATGGTTATTTCTACCGAAATGACTTTCTCACTAAGTGCACTTCACCCCACTATTTCATTATTTTGCTATAATGCCCCACAAAAAATAAATCGCGGTACACATACTACTGTTGAAAAAAGTTAATCTTAAAAAAAGCCGATAAAAGCTGTCTTATTAGCATTTATCGGCTTTTTTTGCAATTAATTAATAGTTATTGATTTATTACAGTCATTTTTCCTTATTTTTTAATTTCATATAATCTAGAATCGTAATCACAATTAGGATAATTCCTGTAATTAATGAAATTTGATTGCTTTCTATAAATCCATAAACGAGTAAAATAATTCCTGAAATCAAAATAGCTAACGCAATAATTTTTTGTATATTCATATTTTATCCTCTTTCATATGTGAATTAATAATTTTTTCCTATTACAATAAAACAGTATACCGCAATTCTTATTCACCATCAATCACTTCCTAGAAACTATTTTATTTCACAGTATAAAATAGTATGATTGAAGTAAATAAGGCTCATTGTAGTTTACGGTTAAATTCCATAATACTTTTTTCAATGTTTTTAACGAGCCCACACCTTTTTCCACTTTATCTAATTGTTTAAAAAAAGTGAGTTTTTCTTTTTCTGTTGCTTTGTTTTTAAAATAACCATAAACGTGAGCAGCAGCATTCACCGACGTTCCTGTTGTCACTTCCATTGCCAATGCTTGATCTAGTAGACGATAAAAATCTAGTGCCGGAAAACTATTTTTATCTTTTAATAATTGACGTACCGCATCATATAACTTTGGTGATCTTTCTAAAATACTATATTTATACAGACCCCATTCTTTTTCCAGTAATTTAATATGCTGATGCGGCGTTGTAGCAGTGATGCACTTTATAGCGGAAAGACTCTTATCTTTTACTTCTAACATAATATCCAAATCTTCTCTTGAAACTTGATGATAAAAATCCATAAAGGGATCAAGCGAAATTGTTCGCGTATGAGCTCCTACCCGACTCATAGCACTTTGTTGAGAATAGTGAATTTTTTGAGAACCATCCTCAGGCTTCCATGTTTTCCGGGTTAGTTCGATCCAATAAGCATCATCCTTTGAGACATCACTTGTATGGATAGCATTATGAAGATTATCATAAATAACAGGAGCTCCTGTCGCCAAGCTAATAGATAATACGTCAGAAACGGTATAAGACCGATCATCATTCTCAATTACCAATCTTTTTTTTATTGCATCTGATAAATTTTGATAGCTACTAATAAAACGCTCTACAGCAAGTTCTTTTTCTTGGTAGACACCACCTACATGTAACACTATTTTATGTTCAGACCCGACTCCAAGGCTATCTAAAAACCGTGTATGGTAATTTAAATCTTCAACCGCTCTCGATACAACCTCTTCATCTGGCGAATTTAAAACTGTATACTGTCCAGGATGCATCGATACCCGTGTTCCACTAGATTTTATTTTTTGTCCAATTTGTTCAAATCGAGGTTTAAATAGTTCCCACCATGCCAATGTATTAACCGGACTTGAACCAAAAGGAATGATATCTGAACTAATACGAAATAATTTAATCCCGTTTTTTATATTGTAATCTATAATATTTTCAAGTGACTGCAGGTTAAAAAGAATCAATTCATTTAGATTTTCTTCCGTTGCATTTATTTTCCGACAAGTTCTGAAACTTGTTTCTGGAATCCCTATTGTTAAACAAGCATAACCAATACTCATTTCTTTCCCCCTCACTTAACTTTATTCAGCTGTCTCATTATACAACTTTTTTTTAGTTAAATACAAAAAAAGCTTTAACGACTACCTAAAGACATAGCCGTCATCTAACAAAAAAATAGGTTTAAGGAAGCCTATTGCTTTCCTTAAACCTATTTTTTACCCATATAGTAAGATTGAAAAATAGATAAATCCAGTACCTGCTAAGACAAATAGGTGCCATAAGACATGCATATACTTAACATTTCGCATACTATAAAAAATAGTTCCAATTGTAAATGAGAGCCCACCAGCTAATAATAAGGCAAATCCTCCAAAACCTAATCCGATAAACATGGGTTTGACAGCAAACATACTGAGCCATCCCATACCAATATATAAAAAAGTTGACATATTTTTAAATTTTTCAATCCAAAAACATTTGTAAATAATTCCGAAAATAGCAATTGCCCAAACGATTCCAAACAAGGTCCAGCCTATTCTTCCACCAATCGTAATCAGAGAAATAGGTGTATATGCTCCAGCAATTAAAAGAAAGATACTACTATGATCAAAAATTTTGAAAATCCTTCTTGCACGTGTAAAAATCAGACTGTGGTAAAGCGTTGAACTTAAATAAAGTAAAAATTGTGAGAATCCATATATACAATAAGAAACTAATTCTAAAGTAGTTCCTGTATTTAAAGCTTTCATAATAAGCAATACCATTCCTACAATACTTAAAATAACGCCCACGCCATGAGTAACGGCATTTAAAACTTCATTAGCCACTAAATATTTCTTTGTGTATACCATTTGTTCTTTCATCTCTATCTCCTCCTTGAAGAACTATGTAAATGAGTAACATTACTGTAAAAGTCTTTGTCATTTATTTTCTTCTAATAGCAATAAATTGATTTTTTATTTAACATTATGATAACACAGTTTTTATTACCATTCAACCTAGTTATCAAAACTAGTTCAAAAAAAATTGTCTAAGAATACCTTCACTTGATAACAAATCATCTTAATAATGCTGTATCATTAGTATAATTTATACCATAGCAGATATTCAAGGAATCCATTCTGTTATTCTATAAAATAGGCAGTTACTTTTCTACATCTGTAAATATGCTAATAAAATTCGTCTCTATCTGACAAAAAATCTTCAACAAGTTGATTGAATTCTTTATATTTTTCAACCATCAAAAAATGAGTTGCTTCTGGTATAATAACTAACTCACTAGTTCTGATCAAATTATGTAATTCTTTAGTATGATTTTCTTCAATAACATCATTTCCACCTGCTACTACTAGTGTGGGTGTTTTAATAGTCATCAAATCAGCAGCTTCTAAATCTAATTGATGCCACATCAAATCAATAACCTGTTTCTTTTTTTCAGCTCTCAAAAAAAACCTACCCAAAATAGTCAATAAAGTATACTCTCTTTTCACTTCACTTAATGATTCTTTTTTTAATCCATCTACTTTATAATTAGCACCGATAACAATAAGTTTATTCATCATTTCTGGATAATGACTACTAAAATAAAGTCCCACATTTCCTCCATCACTAAAACCCATAATGGTTATTTTAGGTATGTTGAGGTAGCGTAGAACAATCAAAATATCTTGGGCGATTATTTTGAACGTTAATAGTTTTCCTCCATGATCTGAGTTTCCATGTCCTCTTGTATCTAATGCAATCACTTGAAATTTTTTGCTGAAATAGGACAGCTGTTTTTCAAATATTTGATGGTCTTCTCCATTCCCATGTAGCAATAACAACGGTTCACCAGCCCCTAAAACTCTACAATAGAGGTTCCCATCTTCTGTTCGAATATACATTGCTCTCATTTAATGACCACCTTTAATAATTTTATCTATAAGAAAACAACATATTTGTATTTTACATGAGTATATCAAATTTTTTATTAAATAGTTAAAAAAGCGTCAATTTCGTATCAACGCTTGAAAGGACCTTTATTTAGTTTTGAGTGTTTACATGTTTAAGTTAAGACAGATCGTATTCAAAACGATGGTCTTCTCACCTTCTAGTTTTACAAATAATAATTTTGTGGTTTTCATTTCGTTTAAATCTCTTAGCGTTAATTTATATTTTCTAAGCACCCCATCAAAAGGGCAATCAAGAATTCCATCAGCATTTTCAATCAGGTCATCTTCATCTACAAGTAATGTATTGAAAATATTTTCACCCTCAAGAATGTAAGCATAGTTATTTTTTGATTCTATTACATTCGTTTCCATACTGCTCCTCCTTCACTCAAAACAAGAGCATCTTTATTATGATCCAAGAAAGAATAAGGGTCAGCTACTAAATTAACAGGCTCTTACTCTTTTATTAAAATGGTTAAGGGTTGAGGCAAAGAAGGACTAGATCAAAATTTTTTAGCCCCCACCGCCAACGAACCAGATTACTGGTAAAAATGTTACTAATTTTTTCAACATCCCTTTCATGTAATCCCTCCTCACTTTGACTTCATTATAGCAAATGATTTATACTATCTTATATAATGTTCATATAATCACATTTTTTTTTGAAAGAAGGTCTCTAAATGACACAAATCTGTCAAAAATTTGGTGAAGATTTTAAAAAAATAAGAGAAAATAAAAATTACACGCAACAATATGTCGCAAATGGTGCCATGGCACGCTCAACTTATACCAAGTTTGAAACGGGCAGTATTGTTCCAACTATCACTAAATATTTTGAAGTTTTAAATAACTTAGATATGAGTCATGAAGAATTCAATTATATTCATAACCATTATCATTTAGAAGGAAAAGGTGCAATACTCTATCAATTCAGGGCTATTGCTGTAAATAGTGATTTAAACAACCTTATCAACGTAAAAGAAACGACGATGGCCTATTTAGATGAACATAAAGATAATGTTGTACAAGATATCTTTAATATTTGTAATGCTCTTATCATACTTTCAAAAACCAATGACTTAACACAAGCTGCACCTTTTGCTGCAAAAGTTTGGCATCGAATTGCTCAGCTAGATAAGTGGTATTTAACAGAATTGCATTTGTTGAACAATATCCTCTTCTTCTTTGATTTTGATACTTCTCTTCTCATCTCGAAACGTGCTTTAGTAGAATTAGAAAATTATAATCATTTTCATGAGGCGACAGAATTAAAGTTAGCATATACTATGAATTTAATTTACTTGCTAATGGAAAATAGAAATTATAACCAGGCTCTTGAAAGAGCCGATTCTTTGATAATATTAAGTAAAAAAAACGGAAAGTACCGCATGCTTGGTGTACTGTATGTACGAAAGGGCATTATTTTAGCTAAATTGAATAAAGCCGATTCAAAAATATGGATTCAAAAAGGATTTAATTTATTGGAAGCTCTTGAAGATTTTTCATTAAAAGAAGAGCTCAAAAAAGAAATTCTTTATTATCTAAACCATTCTTTAAAAAAGGAATGATAACGAACAAAAGATTTTAAAGTCTGATCATAAAAAAATAAAAGTAGGATTGGAACCAATGCCCCAATCCTACTTTTATTTTTTATGGTTATTTGTATTTTGCAATAACTTCTTCGATTTGTTCTTTATTATGGTAACCAATTAATTTTTCAACAACTTCTCCATCTTTTTTAACTAACAAAGTAGGAATACTCATAATCCCAAAAGAGCTTGGTACTTCAGGATTAGCATCAACATCCATTTTTACGATTTTTATTGTATCACCAATTTCTTCATCTAATTCTTCTAATACTGGTGATTGCATACGACAAGGGCCACACCATGTTGCCCAAAAATCTGTGATAGATAAACCATCTTTAGTTTCTAATTCAAAATTTGCATCAGTTACTGCTTGTACCATTATTATTCCTCCTAAATACTGTTTTTATAACTTATTAATAGTAAGTTATATTATAAATTTATTATATCAAAAATTCCTTTTAAAATCTACCTAAATGCCTAAGATTTAAATTCTACGATTGTTGCACCATTTCCCCCTTGATTAGGTGGGGCATAATGGAATTCTTTTATTGAAGGATGTCTCTTCAAAGCATCTGTCACTCCTTGCCTGATAGCTCCAGTTCCTTTTCCATGTACAATCGTAACTTGCGGATAATTAGCTAAGAGAGCTGAATCTAAATAACGGTCTAATTCTGCTAAAGCATTTTCGTACCTTTCACCTCTTAGATCTAGTTGAGGCGAAACATGACTGCTTGATTCTGAACGTACTGATGTAATCATTTTACGATTCGGTTCTTTTTCAGGCTCAGTCAACGTTAAATCACTTTCTTTAAGTTTCATTTTCAGCATACCCATCTGAACGACCCAATGATTTTTATCTACATGTTCCATTAAAGTTCCTTTTTGTCCAAATGATTGAACCATGACATCATCGCCAATTTTCATGACTTGTTTTGCTTTGGCTTTTTTCAATATCTTATTCTTAGCTAAAGCTTCTTCTTGTCTTAATCCAGATAATTGCATTTTAGCGTCAATCAATTCATGTTCTTTAACACTTTCGTACTGACCTGAAATTTGTTTTTTACGTAGATCTTTAATAATTTGATTAGCTGTCTCTTCTGTCTCTTCTACAAGACTATTGGCTTTTTCACGAGCTTTCTTCATTAACTCTTCACGTTCTGTGTAAAACTGCTGCACAGCAGTCTGTAAATCAACATATAGTTGCTCAGCTTCATCTACATAATAGCGTACTTCAAGATATTCGGTTTCTGCCATTTTACGTCTATTCTCTAAATCGGTGATCATTTCATTTAAATTTTGACTTTCTCCATCAATCAATTGACGTGCTGAATCAATAACCTCTTCACCGAGTCCTAACCGCTTAGAAATTTCAAAAGCATTACTGCGACCTGGAACACCAATTAACAATCGATAAGTTGGACTTAATGTATCTACATCGAATTCCATACTGGCATTGATCGTTTGTGGACGATTGTAGCCATACGCTTTCAGTTCAGGGTAATGCGATGTTACCATAACGTAACTACCAACAGTACCTACCTTATCAAGAATAGCAATAGCAAGAGCTGCACCTTCTTGAGGATCTGTTCCTGCTCCTAACTCGTCAAAAATGATCAAACTTTTATTGTCCATCCGGTCTAGAATAGAAACAATATTTGTCATATGTGAAGAAAAAGTACTCAAACTCTGTTCAATCGATTGTTCATCCCCAATATCCGCAAATATCTCAGTAAATAAACCGATTTGACTATCTGGAGCAACCGGTATTTGTAAGCCTGATTGTCCCATCAATTGCAATAATCCCAATGTTTTTAAGATGATGGTCTTTCCACCAGTATTTGGACCTGTAATAATAACTGCTTGATTTTCTCCGCCAATTAAAATGTCATTTGCCACAACTGTTTCCGGATCCAGTAAAGGATGGCGAGCATTCAGTAACTTCACTTCATTTTTATCATGAATGATTGGACGATTAGCTCCAATATTTTTTGCATAGCTTGCTTTTGCACCAATAAAATCTAATTTTCCTAAAAGAAACATATTATTTAAAATGTCTTTACTGTAAGGAGCAATTTCGTTTGAAATCTCGGCTAAGATACGATCAATTTCAAGGCGCTCTTCAATTTGAAGCTGACGTAAGCGATTATTTAACTCCACTACACTTTGTGGCTCTACAAACAAGGTTTGACCTGTCGAACTTTGATCATGGATCACACCTCCAAAATGACTACGGTATTCTTGTTTTACTGGAATAACGTAACGATCATTACGAATTGTAATGATTGTATCACTTAAATACTGTGCACTTTTCCCGCGAATGATGCCATCTAGTTTCTCACGAACATTATTTTCTCCTCGCTTGATACCTGTGCGAATCCCTTTCAAAGCAGGACTTGCATCATTCATAACACGACCGTCTTCATCAACTGTTTCACGAATCAATTGATTCAAAGTAGGAGTTGTGATGAAATTTTCAGCTAAATCATATAAACGATTCATTTCAATACCAGTTTCTTTTAAATTTTCAAAAAAACGATTTATTTCAGAAGTTGTGCGTAAAATTTTTCCGATTTGTGCAATTTCTAATCCATTTAAACTGGCACCAATGTCCAAACGCTTTAAATGAGGACGAACATTTTGTAATTTTGGAATCGGCATTCTACCCCGTAATTTCAAAATCTTTGTTCCATCTTCTGTCTCATCTTGCCATATTTCTACTTCTTCTTTATTAATGGAGGGAGATAAAGTTAAAACTTGTTCTTTCCCCAAATCAGAGGCAGCAAGATTTGCAACACTTTGTATAATTTTATTGAATTCTAGTGTTTGAAGGATCTTCTTATTCATTTATTTCACCTCTTGCTTAATTTTTGTTAATTGATCCATTTTTTTCGGACTAATTTTTATTGAATACTAAGAAATCGTCTCCCTAATTTAAGAGAAACGATTTTTTAATCTATTTATCTGACTATCAGTTTAACGATGTTGCTATCCACCAGTCATACAATTGCGCTGATATGATCGGCGTATCTTCTATGATTTTACGTGCCAACCAACTATTACTAAATGCCTCTTGGACTGCATCCACTGGAAGCATTGTTAATAAAAGTAAAATTAAAAATACCGCAACATAAGAAACCATAAAATTCAATAATGCTCCACCTAAAGCATTTAACTGCTTTATTACAGGAATAACTGTTACAACATTTAATAACCCGCCAATAAATCGGGTAATCAGCCATCCAATAAATAAGATAATCATAAATGCAACACCATTATAAAAAGCGCCATCTAAGTTAAACGCTAGTGCTTGATCATAAAAAACGAATTGGCTGCTTTCAGACGCTGAAGGATAAGGAACGATCAATTCTAAATTAGATCCTAGCATTTGATAATAATTACTTGCCACTAGATATGAAACAAAGTAACCTACCGTCAAAACGAATTGAAGAATCAAACCTCTTCTAGCTCCACCGTAAGCTCCAATGGCCAAAATAATTACTATAAGGACTGTCATTAACATACTTATCACCTTTATTCAGGAACTTGCTCTTCACTTAATCTTATTTCCTGATCTTTCTCTAATTTCTTTTCTAACTCTTCTATCTGCTTTTGCAAAGTCGTTAATTTTATTTTCATTTCAATTTGATCCGATATAGCATTAACCGCTACTAAAACAGCTCTACGTTCGGGGTCTAGGCCTTTTGATAATGATTCAATCTGTTGCATTTGCTCATCTACCATTTTAGACACTGATCGCATATGCTCCTCGGGTCTAGCTCCTATAATCGTGTAGGGTCTTCCTGCTATTGTAGTTTTATACCGAATTTTCCCTTTTGACATGGCCGCCCCTCCTAAAAATTACATTTCCTATATTTTACCATGAATCATCTACTAGTTGCACTTTTTTTCATTTCATTTTAATAACACACCTATAATATTTCAAATTATATGGTAAACTATTAGTTGGTTCATCAATAATAAGAAATGAGTGACAAAATGTCTAATGAAGTACTTCTAGTTTCCAAAAAAACATTAATGGATATGAAACAGCATTACACTCCTTATTTAAAGCCGAATACCCCTCCTGGTAGTTTTTTTGCTGCTAAAAAAGGTGCTGTTAATATAACAGGATATAATTCTGGCAAAGTCTTATTTCAAGGTGCAGATTCTGAAAAAGAGGCTGCTAATTGGAAATCTAACTCATCAATTGTCCCACCAAAAAAAAAAGAATCATCTGCTTCATCTTTGAATACCCCTTTACCAAAAGGTTTTAGTAATTGGTCGGTTATTGGCAGTGATGAAGTTGGGACAGGTAGTTATTTTGGTCCTTTAACAGTCGTTGCAGCTTATGTAGATCAATCGCAGCTGGCTTTATTAAAAGAATTAGGTGTACGTGATTCAAAAGAAATGAAAGACCCTGAAATTATTCGTGTCGCAAAAGACTTGATTACTTTCTTGCCTCACAGTTTACTAAATGTCATGCCTGAAAAATACAATACTATTCAGCCTACGATGACACAAGGAAAAATGAAAGCTGTTTTACATAATCAAGCTTTAGGACATGTCCTTGAAAAAATCAAACCACAAAAACCAGCTGGGATTTTAATTGATCAATTTGAACTTCCAACAACTTACTTTAAACACATTAGCGATCAACCAAATCAGATCAAAGAAACCGTTTATTTTCAAACAAAAGGAGAAGGCCATCATCTGGCCGTAGCCGCAGCTTCAATTATTGCTCGTTATGCTTTCTTAAAAGGACTAGACGAGTTAACGGCAACAGCAGGTATCAAAATACCCTCTGGAGCTGGCAGCAATGTTGATTTGGTTGCAGCAAAGCTTTTAAAACAAGGTGGGATTACTTTACTGAGAAATTACGCTAAGTTACACTTTGCGAATACAGAAAAAGCTAAACGAATTAGCGGAATCTCTTGATTGACTAATTAAAAGAACCTACATTAACGGATTGATATTCCACCGTTAATGTAGGTTCTTTACTATCGTTTAATCTTTATCAGGTACGCCATATTTCTTTTTACAATAAAAGTAAACCGGTATCCCAATAAGGGTAAAGAAGATACCAATCAACGCATTTCCCGGCTGAACAATCAGGGTATTAAGGATAATATATAATCCTCCTATGATAGCAATACCAGGAATGATCGGATAAAGAGGAACTTTATACGGTCGTTCAATGTTCGGATGGGTCTTTCTTAAAATGAGTACTGCAATAAACGTTAAGGTAATAAAGAACCAAATAACAAAAACAATTAAATCGGTTAGCTGGTTGAATTGACCTGTTAAAATCATCAAAATTGAAATAGCTAACATAACGATTCCACCATTGATAGGCAAACTTGTTTTGGGATTGATTTTAGCAAACCAATCACTAAAAGGCAGCATTTTTTGGGTTGCTAATGCGTAAGGCACTCTTAAACCTGAAATCATATACCCATTTATTCCTCCAAATACGGAAACTAGTATTCCTATCGTAACTAACTTACTGCCAATTCCTTCAAAAAGATTAGAAGCAACTAAAGCAGCAGGTGTGTCCGTTCCGGCTAACTGCGTGCTATCTAGTACAAATAAATACGCGATATTAGTCAGTAAATAGACAGCCATAACAATCGATAAACCACCGATAATAACTCTCGGAAGCATCTTACCAGGATTTTTCATTTCTCCAGCAAGCGTTCCTACATTTATCCAGCCATCATAGGCAAATAGTGTAGCAATAAGAGCTGATCCAAAACTGGTTAAGACTGGATTAGCCTCTACCGAAAAGGGTACTAAACGAATTAAGCCACCACCAGGATGTAACAGTCCTGCTATAATGATTACAATAAGAGGGATCAATTTCAAAATAGTCGCAACTGTCTGTATTCGACCGCTGTATTTTGTGCCTAAAAAATTCACACCCATCAAAAAAACAGATGTTAGAATAGCAGCTGGTACAATCATTGTATCAGATAGAGTAAATAAATTAACAAATTGAGTAGCAAAAATGATAGCTAAAGCAGCTATGTTAGCTGGATAGTAAATAATCATCTGAGCCCAACCAACCAAAAAGCCCAACCATCTTCCATATACTTTTTCTAGATAAATCATCATACCGCCTGTTTGAGGATAGATCGTTCCAATTTCTGCTACTGTCAATCCACCAGCAATCGTAATGATTCCCGCAACAAACCATGCTAACAAACCTAGTCCTGGCGCTCCTGCCGCACCATAAACAGCCGTTGGTTTAAAAAATATACCTGCTCCAATAACCGTACCGACTACAACGGTCAAAGCTGTAATACCGCTGACCTCTTTTTTCAACTCTCTATTTCCCATGTTGTTCCCCCTGAATAGCCTTTTTATTAATCTTTACAAGATTAATACTTGTTAGCATAACAAAAGTGCCCTGCTTATAGCAAGACACTTTTTGTTTTTTTTTATTATTTGAATAAATAAAAGTTATCGTACAACTATTTGATACTCTTCCACTAACGCATTTGTTACTTTATCAAAAGCTTTTGAAACTTCTTCTTCTACCATTGTTGCAGTAGGATTTAAATAAGACAGGGTATAAGCCATTGATTTTTTGCCCTCTTCGATATTTTGACCTTGATAAATATCAAACAAACGAACGCTAATCAAATACTTACCGCCTTTTTTATAAATCAAGTCCACTAATTGTTGATTTGTAATGGCCTCATCTACCAATAAAGCAATATCTCTTGTCATTCCTGGGAATTTTGGAATAGCCTCATAAACAGTCGGTTCTTTTTCTGCTTCCACAATTGCTTGTACATTCAATTCGAAAGCATATGTTTCATCTAACTCATATGTTTTCGCAGCTAAAGGATGAATTTGACCAACAAATCCGATCTCTTTTTCTCCTAAATAAAGCGTAGCTGTACGTCCCGGATGCATCCCTTCACGTTTGTTATCCGAAACAAACGTTATGACCTCTGTTAGGCCATAAGCAGCTAACAATCCTTCTAATATGCCTTTCATAACAAAAAAATCGACTTTTCGAGGTTGACCTTTCCAATCTTTTTCTAATAAAGATCCGGTCATTACTCCTCCCAAATGCTCTTCTTCAATTGGCAGCGTTTGGTTTGCATCTTTATAAAATACACGACCGATTTCATAAAGGGCGACATTTTTATTTTTACGCGCCTTATTATAACTGATATCATCTAATAAACCACTCAATAAATTCATTCGTAATGTACTGCGTTCTTCACTCATAGGCATTTCTAAATGAGTCGCTTCACTTTCACGCATCATATACTGAGCAGCCTTTTCTGGAGTAGTGAGCACATAACTAATGGCTTGTGATAAGCCTGCTCCTTCTAAAAAGCGGCGTGTATGACGAATGAGACGTTGTTTGTCATCTAATGCTGCAGGTTGAGCTACACTTACTGGTAAAGTAGAAGGTAAATTGTCATAACCAAAAATACGAGCAATTTCTTCCACTAGATCAGCTTCGATCTCGATATCCCAACGACGTGGTGGAACTACGACTTCAAACAAGCCTTCTTTTTCACTAGCATTAAAACCAAGTCGCTCAAAAATAACTTTTACTTCTTTATTTGTAATAGAGGTTCCTAATGAACGATTGATACGGTCTAATGTAATAGGGACTACACTATCTTTTATTTCTAAAACTGTTTCAGAAGCGATTCCTGCTACTACTGTTCCTCCGGCTAGTTCAGCTATTAAAGCTGCTGCATGATCTCCTGCCGTTATAATAGTAGCCGGATTGATTCCTTTTTCAAAACGCGAACTTGATTCACTTCTCAAATTATATCTTTTAGCAGTTTTGCGAACTGAAATTGGATTAAAGACAGCTGCTTCAATTGCAACAGTTACAGTATCCTTTTCAATTTCTGAATCAATTCCGCCCATTGTTCCTGCTAACGCTAGTGGTTTAGAACCATTTGTGATCACAATATCTTCTGAAGTCAATAAGCGTTCTTCACCATCTAGAGTCGTTAAAGATTCACCATTATTAGCATGACGAACAAGTAGTTCTTTTGATTGTAATTGATCATAATCAAAAGCGTGCAAAGGTTGTCCATATTCCAGCAGAATATAATTTGTGATATCTACTACATTATTCAGCGGACGAATACCTGCATTCATTAATTTCGTTTGAAGCCACATCGGACTTTCAGCAACTTTTACATTTTTAACGATACGAACATTATAGCTTGGCGCATCTTCACTATTTTCTACAGCAACTTTAATGTAGTCATGTACTGAATCTTTTTCATCTTCTGTTATTTCAAAAGAAGAAAATACAGGTTTTTGATTGTAAATAGCTCCAACTTCATAAGCAACCCCACGCATGCTCAAAGCATCTGCACGATTAGGTGTGATCGATAATTCAAGAATTGCATCATCCATTGCTAGATAAGGAAATACAGAATTACCAGGTACAGCATCTTTTGACAATACGTAGATACCATCCGCATATTTTTTAGGAACTACTTTTTCAGAGAAACCTAATTCGCCTAATGAACAGATCATTCCGTTTGATACTTGGCCACGCATCTTTCCTTTTTTTATTTTTGCATTTCCAGTAATACGAGCACCAGGTAAAGCCACAATAACTTTTTGACCTGTTGCAATATTAGGTGCACCGCAAACGATTTGAGATAGCTCTTCTTCACCAATGTCAACTTGGCAAATATGTAAGTGATCAGAATCAGGATGATCACTTACTTCAACCGCATGCCCCACAACAATTTTTTTCAAACCGGTTTCTGGTATATTGACGTCTTCAACCTCAATCCCCGTTCGTGACATCTTGTCTGCCAATGCTTCCGGTGTTACATTTGATAAATCTAGATATTCTTTTAACCACTGATAAGATACGTTCATGCTCCTACTCCTTTACCTTGAATTGATTTAAGAAACGACTATCATTTTGATAAAAATGACGAATATCATCAATTCCATATTTTAACATTGCTACACGGTCTGGTCCTAAACCAAAGGCATAACCACTATAAACAGTTGCATCTATTCCAGACATTTCAAGCACGTTCGGGTGAACCATGCCGGCACCTAGAATTTCGATCCAGCCTGTATGTTTGCAAACATTGCAACCTTTTCCGCTACATTTGAAACAACTAACATCTACTTCTACAGAAGGTTCAGTAAAGGGAAAATAACTTGGACGTAGGCGTATTTCACGCTCTGCTCCAAATAGCTTTTTAGCAAATACTTCTAAGGTCCCTTTTAAATCTCCCATTGTGATATCTTTTGCTACCACTAGTCCTTCCATTTGATGGAATTGATGTGAATGAGTTGCATCATCACTATCACGACGGTAAACTTTCCCTGGACTGATCATTTTTAGCGGCCCTTTTGAAAAATCATGTTTATCCATTGTACGAGCTTGAACCGGTGATGTATGTGTACGCATCAGGATTTCATTTGTAATATAGAATGTGTCTTGCATATCTCGAGCTGGATGTTCTTTAGGCAAATTCATTCGTTCAAAGTTGTAGCTATCTTCTTCAACTTCGGGTCCTTCTATAATTCGATACCCCATCCCAATGAATAAGTCTTCAATTTCTTCCATTATTTGAGTCAATACATGTGATTGCCCTACAGCTACTTGGCTACCCGGTAATGTCACATCAATTGCTTCGCTTTCTAAATCTCGATTAATTTTTTCCATTTCTAACACTGCTTTTTTTGCTTCCAAGTGTGAATTAATCTCATTTCTCACTTCATTTACAAGTGCACCAAGAATCGGACGTTCTTCAGGAGAAACGCTCTTCATTCCTTTTGAAATTTCAGTAATCGGACCCTTTTTCCCTAAATAGGCTACACGTACTTGATCTAATGCTTTTAAATCTTGTACCGCTTCGATTTTTTCTACAGCTTCTTTACTTAATAAGTGTAGGTTATTTTTTAAGTCCATTCTTATTCCCCTTTAAATAAATTTATACTTTTACTTTCATTTCGAGCTATTTTTTAGCACACAAAAAGCCCAATCCCTAAAAAGGGACGAGGCTACATTCGCGGTACCACCCTTGTTTGAATTAAGCTTGCACTAAATCCACACTTCATTTACATAACGGCGTAGACCGGAACTTTATTCATTACCTTTAAAGAGCTTAGTGTAATTCCCAAAGTCAACTCAGGAAGTGAATGTTCATTTGGTTTCTACTCAAGTGTTTTCAGCCAACGCCACTTGCTCTCTTATTTAGATTACCCAAATTACTTTTTTTCCATCATTGTATTTATTTAGTATTTTTTTACATACAAGCTTAGTTTAACGTAAGCTCGACTTAAAGGTCAAGTACTTTTCAATAAGATTAGTCTTCTGTCACACATATCCATTTATCAGCCCAGTTTTGAACGTCATCCATTACTATTTTTAGGCCTTGACCTTTTTCAGTTAGACTATAAGCTACTCTCATCGTCGCATCTGGATCTACTGTACGGTCCACAAGGCCTTCTTGTTCAAGTTCTTTTAATCGCTCTACTAATACACGATCGCTTACATTTGGAATAGTAGCAGCTATATCTTTAAATCGTTGAGGACCTTCTAATAACACTTCAATGATAAGTCCCATCCATTTTTTACCTAAAATAGTAAATGTATGTTCGAATTTAGGGCAAATTGTTTTCTGCCTAGTTTCATTAGAGACACTTTTTTCTTCATTTTTAATAGTTATCATATCTTCATCACCTCTTTTTATCATTATAACATCATTGGTTATAAATAGTAAGTAATCCATCGTCGTTTGTCAACCATTTATTTAAAAAATTGTCTTACTTAGATAAAATCATGTCAATTTTAAAAAGCAAATGACTATCCTTGTAATTTAATCAGCCAACTACAACTAATCAAACGAAAAATTGACCTTGCGTTACTAGAACCAATAAAACATACTCTAAATTTAACCTAAATCTTAAGGTTGTTCAACAAATAGTGTGGATGCTTCAATATAAAATTTTGGCTACAAGCAACCCTATTCCTCCAAAAATATTTCTTTTAAAAACTGTAAAAAAAGACACCATCCGAAGATGATGTCTTTCTAGTTGCGTGGCAACGTCCTACTCTCACAAAGGGAAACCCTTCACTACCATCGGCGCTAAGAAGCTTAACTTCTGTGTTCGGCATGGGAACAGGTGTGACCTTCTTGCCATCATCACCACACAATTTCAATCAGAGAACATTGTTCTCTCAAAACTGGATAAGGTAAAAATCGTTTTTGTTCTGAATCCGTCGTACACCGGTTATTTCTTTGGTTAAGTCCTCGACCGATTAGTATTGGTCCGCTCCATATATCGCTATACTTCCACTTCCAACCTATCAACCTGATCATCTCTCAGGGGTCTTACTCACTTACGTGATGGGAAATCTCATCTTGAGGGGGGCTTCACGCTTAGATGCTTTCAGCGTTTATCCCGTCCACACATAGCTACCCAGCAATGCCCTTGGCAGAACAACTGGTACACCAGAGGTGTGTCCATCCCGGTCCTCTCGTACTAAGGACAGCTCCTCTCAAATTTCCTACGCCCGCGACGGATAGGGACCGAACTGTCTCACGACGTTCTGAACCCAGCTCGCGTACCGCTTTAATGGGCGAACAGCCCAACCCTTGGGACCGACTACAGCCCCAGGATGCGATGAGCCGACATCGAGGTGCCAAACCTCCCCGTCGATGTGGACTCTTGGGGGAGATAAGCCTGTTATCCCCAGGGTAGCTTTTATCCGTTGAGCGATGGCCCTTCCATACGGAACCACCGGATCACTAAGCCCGACTTTCGTCCCTGCTCGACTTGTAGGTCTCGCAGTCAAGCTCCCTTATGCCTTTACACTCTGCGAATGATTTCCAACCATTCTGAGGGAACCTTTGGGCGCCTCCGTTACACTTTAGGAGGCGACCGCCCCAGTCAAACTGCCCGTCAGACACTGTCTCCCAGCCCGATAAGGGCTGTGGGTTAGAGTGGTCATACAGCAAGGGTAGTATCCCACCAACGCCTCCACCAAGACTGGCGTCCTGGCTTCATTGGCTCCTACCTATCCTGTACAAGCTGTACAAACACTCAATATCAAACTGCAGTAAAGCTCCATGGGGTCTTTCCGTCCTGTCGCGGGTAACCTGCATCTTCACAGGTACTATAATTTCACCGAGTCTCTCGTTGAGACAGTGCCCAGATCGTTACGCCTTTCGTGCGGGTCGGAACTTACCCGACAAGGAATTTCGCTACCTTAGGACCGTTATAGTTACGGCCGCCGTTTACTGGGGCTTCAATTCTGAGCTTCGCCCGAGAGCTAACCCTTCCTCTTAACCTTCCAGCACCGGGCAGGCGTCAGCCCCTATACGTCATCTTACGATTTTGCAGAGACCTGTGTTTTTGATAAACAGTCGCCTGGGCCTATTCACTGCGGCTGACCAATTGGTCAGCACCCCTTCTCCCGAAGTTACGGGGTCATTTTGCCGAGTTCCTTAACGAGAGTTCTCTCGCACACCTTAGGATTCTCTCCTCGACTACCTGTGTCGGTTTGCGGTACGGGCAGTTTGTTTCTAACTAGAAGCTTTTCTTGACAGTGTGACATCGGGAACTTCGGTACTTAATTTCCCTCCCCATCACAACTTGTTCTTAAAGAAGCAAGCATTTGACTCACTTCAAAACTTGTTGCTTGGACGTGCATATCCAACAGCACGTATTCCTTAGCCTACTGTGTCCCTCCATTGTTCAAACAAAACAAACTGGTACAGGAATCTCAACCTGTTGTCCATCGTCTACGCCATTCGGCCTCGACTTAGGTCCCGACTAACCCTGGGAGGACGAGCCTTCCCCAGGAAACCTTAGTCATTCGGTGGACGGGATTCTCACCCGTCTTTCGCTACTCATACCGGCATTCTCACTTCTAAGCGCTCCACTAGTCCTCACGATCTAGCTTCAACGCCCTTAGAACGCTCTCCTACCATAGAACCAATGGTTCTATCCACAGCTTCGGTGTTATGTTTAGCCCCGGTAAATTTTCGGCGCAGGGTCACTCGACTAGTGAGCTATTACGCACTCTTTAAATGATGGCTGCTTCTGAGCCAACATCCTAGTTGTCTAAGCAACTCCACATCCTTTTCCACTTAACATAAACTTTGGGACCTTAGCTGGTGGTCTGGGCTGTTTCCCTTTCGACTACGGATCTTATCACTCGCAGTCTGACTCCCGGATATAAATCAATGGCATTCGGAGTTTATCTGAATTCGGTAACCCTAGAAGGGCCCCTAGTCCAAACAGTTGCTCTACCTCCATGATTCTAATTCCGAGGCTAGCCCTAAAGCTATTTCGGAGAGAACCAGCTATCTCCAAGTTCGATTGGAATTTCTCCGCTACCCACACCTCATCCCCGCATTTTTCAACATACGTGGGTTCGGTCCTCCAGTGCGTATTACCGCACCTTCAACCTGGACATGGGTAGATCACTTGGTTTCGGGTCTACGACCACATACTCATTCGCCCTATTCAGACTCGCTTTCGCTACGGCTCCGTCTCATCAACTTAACCTCGCATGTGATCGTAACTCGCCGGTTCATTCTACAAAAGGCACGCTATCACCCATTAACGGGCTTTAACTATTTGTAGGCACACGGTTTCAGGGGCTATTTCACTCCTCTTCCGAGGTTCTTTTCACCTTTCCCTCACGGTACTGGTTCACTATCGGTCACTAGGGAGTATTTAGCCTTGGGAGATGGTCCTCCCGGATTCCGACGGAATTTCTCGTGTTCCGCCGTACTCAGGATACTGATCAGAGTGAAATTGGTTTCGGTTACAGGGCTTTTACCTTCTTCGGCAGACCTTTCCAGGTCGCTTCTCCTACCAACTTCATTTATGACTCTATATGTTCAGTCCTACAACCCCAGAAAGCAAGCTTTCTGGTTTGGGCTATTCCCGTTTCGCTCGCCGCTACTCAGGGAATCGATTTTTCTTTCTCTTCCTGCAGGTACTTAGATGTTTCAGTTCTCTGCGTCTACCTCTACTGACCTATGTATTCAGTCAGCAGTAACATCCTATCAAAGATGCTGGGTTCCCCCATTCGGAAATCTTTGGATCAAAGCTCACTTACAGCTCCCCAAAGCATATCGGCGTTAGTCCCGTCCTTCATCGGCTCCTAGTGCCAAGGCATTCACCGTGCGCCCTTATTAACTTAACCTATGGTTAATCGTTAATGTTTAATACTCATCTTTCGATGAGAACCTTAAAAAACTTATTTTTTTAAAACTTTTCGGTGTGTTTCTGGTTTCTTACTTAATTACGATTTTTAACTTTATCCAGTTTTCAAAGAACAATTTTTACATTCAAGCGTTTGAGAAGATTAGACCTCTCAAAACTAAACAAAGTAAAGACGAATGTGTGGGTTTCCGTTATATTCCTTAGAAAGGAGGTGATCCAGCCGCACCTTCCGATACGGCTACCTTGTTACGACTTCACCCCAATTATCTGTCCCACCTTAGGCGGCTGGCTCCCAAAAGGGTTACCTCACCGACTTCGGGTGTTACAAACTCTCGTGGTGTGACGGGCGGTGTGTACAAGACCCGGGAACGTATTCACCGCGGCGTGCTGATCCGCGATTACTAGCGATTCCGGCTTCATGCAGGCGAGTTGCAGCCTGCAATCCGAACTGAGAATGGCTTTAAGAGATTAGCTTGGCCTCGCGACCTTGCGACTCGTTGTACCATCCATTGTAGCACGTGTGTAGCCCAGGTCATAAGGGGCATGATGATTTGACGTCATCCCCACCTTCCTCCGGTTTATCACCGGCAGTCTCACTAGAGTGCCCAACTGAATGCTGGCAACTAATAATAGGGGTTGCGCTCGTTGCGGGACTTAACCCAACATCTCACGACACGAGCTGACGACAACCATGCACCACCTGTCACTTTGTCCCCGAAGGGAAAGCCCTATCTCTAGGGTGGTCAAAGGATGTCAAGACCTGGTAAGGTTCTTCGCGTTGCTTCGAATTAAACCACATGCTCCACCGCTTGTGCGGGTCCCCGTCAATTCCTTTGAGTTTCAACCTTGCGGTCGTACTCCCCAGGCGGAGTGCTTAATGCGTTAGCTGCAGCACTGAAGGGCGGAAACCCTCCAACACTTAGCACTCATCGTTTACGGCGTGGACTACCAGGGTATCTAATCCTGTTTGCTCCCCACGCTTTCGAGCCTCAGCGTCAGTTACAGACCAGAGAGTCGCCTTCGCCACTGGTGTTCCTCCACATATCTACGCATTTCACCGCTACACGTGGAATTCCACTCTCCTCTTCTGCACTCAAGTTCCCCAGTTTCCAATGACCTTCCCCGGTTGAGCCGGGGGCTTTCACATCAGACTTAAAGAACCGCCTGCGCTCGCTTTACGCCCAATAAATCCGGACAACGCTTGCCACCTACGTATTACCGCGGCTGCTGGCACGTAGTTAGCCGTGGCTTTCTGGTTAGATACCGTCAGGGGATGAGCAGTTACTCTCATCCTTGTTCTTCTCTAACAACAGAGTTTTACGATCCGAAAACCTTCTTCACTCACGCGGCATTGCTCCGTCAGACTTTCGTCCATTGCGGAAGATTCCCTACTGCTGCCTCCCGTAGGAGTCTGGGCCGTGTCTCAGTCCCAGTGTGGCCGATCACCCTCTCAGGTCGGCTACGTATCATCGCCTTGGTGAGCCATTACCTCACCAACTAGCTAATACGCCGCGGGTCCATCCATAAGCGGTAGCCGAAGCCACCTTTCTTCTATTCGTCATGTGACGTTTAGAAATATGCGGTATTAGCATCCGTTTCCGAATGTTATCCCCCTCTTATGGGCAGGTTACCCACGTGTTACTCACCCGTCCGCCACTCCTTGACTTCGGTGGGTGCAAGCACCCGGTGAAATCAAAGCGTTCGACTTGCATGTATTAGGCATGCCGCCAGCGTTCGTCCTGAGCCAGGATCAAACTCTCATATAAAATGATGCTTGAAGCTCATTATTGAATTGCTAGCGAATAATTATTCACTAATTTTGTTACTGTTGACTTAGCACTGCTAAGTCACCCTCACATTTTGTTCGTTTTACTTTGTTTAGTTTTCAAAGGTCTAAAGTGTGTTGTTTGTTTGTGACAACTTATATATAATATCATGTCTCAAATCGTCTGTCAACAACTTTTTAATTTTTTCTTTGTCGCTGTGTCGGTTTTTTCAACCTGTCTCAGCGACATGTATTAATATAACAGGAATCATAATCATCGTCAATGATTTTTTTACATAAAATTAATATTTTTTACAATTACAAACATTCATTATTTTTTTACTTCCTATACGCGATTTCAGCTATTAGAAACGAACCTTTTTAATGGTTTGACACAAAATATCCGTTACATCTCAAAAGAATAATTATTCAAAAATAATTAATAAAAATTAAACTTAATTGATTATTGATGAATAAAGAATCAATTAACCACTTTCTTGGTTATTTGATTAATGGGTTAGTGTTCAAACATATTTTCTAGGCCAGATGAGTTTACTTGTTAAGCGTTACAAAATTATCTAAAGCTTTGTTAGTATTGTTACTCTACTTAACTTTAGCACTAACAACCAAGATAAACTTAAGCATTGTTACTCATAATGCAGCATTTCAGACTCTTAAACCTATTTTCACAACTAACTACTTGGCTATTTCTCATTCCATACTATAAGTAATTACACATCACTCTATTCATTTCGGCAGTTTGCAGTGGATTCTTTTGATCATACTGATTAAAAATCTCTTATAAAAAATTACCCCACAAAATTGCACCCCGAAAGTTAGCTGCTTTCCGCTAATTATTGAGGTGCAATTTAAAAGTGGCTGATTTTTTTAATTTTTATTGATTATGAAATAGATAGTTATAAAAACCATTAGTACATACTAATTTTATTGAGCTGCAGCAGGTTTTAAACGAGCCCAAGCATTTTTAACAGATGTTCTCACTTTTCCAGTCAATGGAACCGCTACTTCTTTCACTGCACAATATTTATCAACAAACGTTACAATGTAACTTTCTTTGTACTTTGGAAGAGCTACTGTGGCTAACCACATATGTTTAATAATAATATCGCATTCTAATTCACTTAACTCTGTTAATTTTTTTGCATTTTCACAAGCCATGCGTGGATGGACATAGGCATGAGAACCTTCCTCGAATTTTGTTATTCTCCAGTCATAATAAAATAAATCATGAAGCAATCCCGCACGAGCCGTTGCTCTAACATTTAGGCCACGCTTTTTGGCAATACAATAACTGATATACGATACACTAATTGAATGTTCTAGTCTGGTAGTAAAATGATGTTGCGTGTAGTCATCCAGTTTTTTTACTTCTTCAAACTCTAATAAATCTTCAATAAGAGCAAAGTATTCTAAATCTAGCTTCCATTTTGGCTCCGTCATTACATTACTTCCTTCGTATTAATATTTATAATATTTTCTATCTAATTACAATCATACATCGTAATTTTTTATTTTTAAAGGAAAACGGCATAACTTAAAGAAAGTTTAGGAATTTTTTCGATACAGTTTTACACTCCTAACTATTCTACTTTTGTTAACCAGAACATCACTATCCCCGCCGCTACCGCAACATTTAGAGACTCTGCTTGCCCGACAATTGGAATATAAAGATTTTTAGTTGTTCGTTTTAATAATTCAGCAGACATTCCATTACCTTCATTCCCCATGACCAATCCGTAAACAGATTGGGGTTCAATTGCTCGATAAGAAACGGCTTCTTCATTTAATTCCGTTCCATAAACCGAAAACCCATTTTTAAAGAACAAATCAAACCAGTTATTTAAATCGCCTTGATAGATAGGCAAGTGAAAATGACTGCCTTGCATAGAACGTAATACTTTACTATTGTAAAGATCTACAGATCCTTTCCCTAAAACCACTCCACCAAAACCAGCAGCATCTGCTGTACGAACCATCGTTCCAACGTTTCCTGGATCTTGAACATTATCGAGCAATAAAAATGGTTTAGTTAAAACCGGTTCATCAATTAAGTCTACCTTTTGAACAACTGCAAAAATACCTTGAGAAGTTTCTGTCTCACTTAAGATTTTTGCAATTTCAATAGAAATTTCAACTTGTTTTCCTTCATCAAAGTGCGGAATATCTTCATTAGCGATTTCTTCACTTATCATCATTTCTAAAATTATCGCATGATTTTTTAAAGCTTCTTCTATTAAATGGAAACCTTCGATTAAATAGACGCCTGCTTTTTGGCGACCTCTTTTAGAATGAAGCTTCTTCCAATTCTTTACGCGCTCATTTTTTGTGGATAAAATTACTTCCATTTGTCATCCTCCACCCGTTTCTTCTACTTCTTATTCATTCTACTAAAAAAGTCCGCTCTTTTAAAGAGCGGACTTCAGCTATTCTATATTTAAAATTTGTAAAGTTGCCGTATTAAAATCAACTTGCTACGGAATTTTTCATGTTATAGGTAATTTGCAGGATCAACTCGTGAACCATTTACATAGACTTCAAAATGTAAATGAACTCCTGTGGAAGAACCGGTTGTACCCATTGTCCCAATTTGTTGACCTTGAGAAACTTGTTGTCCAGGAGAAACAAGTAAACTTCCTGAAACCATATGCGCGTAAAGCGTTTGGACTCCATTTCCATGATCAATTTTCACGTAGTAGCCCCAAGAACTGTGGTAACCAGCGAAAACAATTTTCCCACTTTGAGCTGCTACGATTGGACCACCACCACCAAAATCAATACCCCCATGCAATTTATTTACTCCTGTAATGGGGTGAATTCGGTAGCCATAAGAAGAAGTGTTATATCCTCCACTTGGATTAATAAATCCAGAACTATTTGAAGAAGTTGTGCTGCTTGTTGAACTACTTGATGTAGTACTAGACTTACTCGTTTGTTTAACTTCTGAAGCTGAAGCTTTTGCAACTTCTGCTTCAGCTTTTTCTGCTCTAGCTTCTGCCTCAGCTTCTGCTTTTTTAGCAGCTGCTTGCGCTTTTTCTTCTTCTTCAATAATACGTTGACGTTCTTCTTGTAATTCGCTAGATAAAACACTTGTTTGAGTAGCCACAACAGCTTGCTCTTTAACAAATTGATTTTTTTCAGATTCTGTCATATCGTATTTAGTTGCCACTTGGATAATTTTATCGTCTAATTCTGCTTTTTGAGCAACCAAGTTATTTTTATTCACTTCAATTTCAGCTTTTAATGATTCAATAGCTACTTTTTCATCTTGAGCTGCTTGTTCATTTTTTTCTACTTCTTTTTTATCACTCTCTTGTTGAATTACAATATCTTTATTTGCTGAAACTAGTTGATTTACAACACCAACTCGACCGATTAAATCAGATAAACTATCTGCAGACAAAACCAATTCAACCATATCAGAACTGCTGCCATCTGTTTGAACTGTTCTTGCTTGATGTTCTAATTTTTCTTCACGTCTAGCAATCAGATCTTTTAGCTTTTCAATCTCAGCTTTTAATTTCTCGATTTTAGCTTCTGAATCAGCTAATTTTTGTTCTTGTGCCTTTAATTCTAACACTACTGCATCAATATCTGTTTGTAATTTTTCAACTTCTGATTCAAGATTTGCTTTTTCAGATTCTAAGTTATTTAATGTATTTTCTTGTGATTGGATTTTTGAGTTTAAGTCAGCTGATTTATTTTCTAGTTCAGCTTTTTGGCTTTCAAGCTCTTCGACGCTCGTTGCCTCTGTAATAGTTGGCATTACGATAGGACTAGCAAATAATAGAGTTACAATTATTCCAGCCATTAATTTCTTTTTCAAAGCATACCCTCCGTGGTTTTTTATACCTTTTTTATTTTTCTCACATTCGTTAGTATAGCATACAAATTTTCAGAAAATGGTATAATTCAGTTAACAAAACTACCTACTTTATTACATTTTCATTTCTGCAAACGATTACATATTGTTTTTAGTTTAAAAAAGAACCCTTTTGCATATTTAGCCATACTTTGTACATATTTAACGAATTACTTATGTGTATTTATAAACAAATAGAGATACTTCATTTCTATCAATTTTAAACGGTTCGAAAAAATTGATTTAAATTGATATTTCAAGTAATGCCTTGAGGATAATTAACAAAGATTCTAAAGATATCATTATTATTAGCAACAGATTTTCATGCTCTTATACTTTTGGTATAGGGATATTAGACAATATAATAAATATTTTAATTTACTTGTTAAACTAAAGTAGGAACAAAATGGAAAAGAGGTTTGACTAATATTAGCTAAAAAAAATTATCTAACGAGGCTGAAATAGAATTTCGATAGAAAAAATAATAAAAGATAGTTTAAAAAGAATATATAAACGTAATTCAGATTTTTTAGGAGGGTTAATATGTCAACAATCATTTTTATGTTAATTAGCATTATCATACTTCTAGTTTCATTTGTAACAGGTTCCTTTATAGGAAAACTTTTATTTAATAAAAATATAAAATATGAAATTAAAACACTTTTTAGCAAGATAGAAAGCTCAAGTGAAATTGTAACCAAGGCGGACATAGAAGTACTACCCAAAAATGTTCAAAAGTGGCTTGAATACTCCAGGATTATTGGAAAGAAAAAAATTCTAGCCGTTCGTTTAAAACAAAAAGCAACTATGAGATTAGACAACGACAAGCAATGGATGCCCGTTCAAGCAGATCAATATTTCACCACAGATGAACCCGGCTTTATTTGGAAGGCCAGTATTAAAGCAGCACCTCTAATTCACATTGTAGGAAGAGATAAATACTGGGACGGAAAAGGGAGTATGCTCATTAAACTCCTTTCATTATTTACTGTTGCTGATTCCAAAGGGAAAGAAATCAACCAAGGTACTTTGTTAAGATATCTTGCCGAGATGGTATGGTTTCCTACTGCCGTTTTAAACGAATACTTAACCTGGGATGAAGTAGACAATGATCATGCAAAAGCAACTATGACTTACAAAGGTATAACTGCCTCAGGAGTATTTACGTTTAATGATCAGGGTGAGGTTATTAAATTTGAGGCTGAAAGATACGGAGAATTCAATAAAAATTTCAGCTTAGAGTTATGGTCAATTTCTTTGCGTGATTACAAAGAATTTGATGGAATAAAGGTTCCTGCAAAAGGTAACGTCACCTGGAAATTAGAGACTGGGGATTTTAATTGGTTTAACTTTGAAATTACAGAAATTGAATACAATAAACCACTACCCTATTAGTTTGGTGATGGATTTTTTTTGATAAACTAATCAGTTCAATCATTTTTTATATATATAAACGATTAAATAATATAGTAGAAATAATTTATTAATAGGGGGAAATAGAAAGGATACGATATATTATCAAAATTAGAGTATTGCGAGTTTTTGTTGAATTTTGCTAAAACCATTGCGAAAATTAAGTAAGTAATGAATGGAAGTTTTTTCTTAAAAAGTCTAGTAAACATATTATTATAAATTTAGTAATTCATCCTATAGTAATTTCAGCTTTCAAAATCAATTCTGAAGTACGTATTTATTTACTACCTCTTTTGAAACACTTTGTTGTATTAGTTTAGCAATAAGTATCGCTACATAAAACATCAATACTCTAGTAATTAAATAGTTTATGATATTTCCAGATTAAAATACTTTGTCTTAACATACCATTTTCCATAATTGTTTCTATTTTTTCTGAAATAAAAAAAGCAACTGAATAATTCAGTCACTTTCTCTAATTTCTATTCAAAAATTATTATTCGCCAACTTTTATAACGATTTTGCCTACTGCATGGTGAGTTTCACTCATTGCATGAGCATCATAGATTCCTTTTGCACTCAAAGGATAAGTTGCTCCAATAATTGATTTCACTTTTCCTTGTTCCATCAACTCAGCTAATTCTGCTAATTGTTTTCCATTTGTATCTAACCAAATATTATGAAACGCAACATCTGCTTTCGCAATCAACTCTTTGTCTGCATCCGCAACGACAGAAACGATTCTTCCAGTATGAGGTTTAACAATTTTAAAACTATTTTCCAATACTTCTCCACCCATGGTATCAAAAATAACATCTACATCAGTTAAAATTTCTGAGAAATCTTCATTTTTGTAGTCAATAAATTGATCGACCCCTAAGCTCAGCAACAAGTCACGATTTTTTTCACTTGCAGTAGCAATAACAAATGCACCCTTATTTTTGGCTAATTGTATTGCATATGTTCCTACGCCACCTGCACCAGCATGGATCAAGACTTTCTCACCAGCGGACAATTTGCCATAATCAAATAGTGCTTGCCAAGCGGTCAATCCAGCTAAAGGTGCAGCTGCTGCTTCTTCAAATGAAATGTTTTCAGGAATATGCGCTAATAAGTTATCATCAACTGCTGTATATTCAGCATATGTTCCAAAAGGTGTTGTGTTGGGACGGGCAAATACTCGGTCTCCAACTTTCCAATCGGTTACTTCGCTACCTATTTCAGTGATTTCTCCAGCAACATCCCATCCTAAAATAATAGGAAATTCCCATGGCATCATTTCTTGCAAATATCCTTCACGTAATTTCCAATCAATCGGATTAATTGAACTTGCTTTTTCTTTTACAATAACTTGATGCGTGCCAGCTATTGGCATTGGTACTTCTGCTTCTTTTAACTTTTCTTTCCCACCATATCCTTCTATAATAACAGCTTTCATTTCGCTTTCCTCCAGACACATATTAGTTGTTTCTCACTACTTCTTCTTACTATTAAGAAGTATAACTAAACTACTGACAGATTACTAGCCTTTTAACTGAACACTTTAAAAAAAATACAACAACCAAGAGCTAAACCTTTTGGTTGTTGTATTTTTTGAAAAGTCTATTTTTTCAGTTCTTCCATTAAATATAGCAAATCTTTCTCAAACGTTATACCATATAAAGGATTAACTTGATCTTCAATGGTTCGTTTAACCACTTTTGAAATATAGTTTACCGCCACCTCATTGGCTCTTCTCAAGCTATGTTGTTGAAATAAAAAGCCTGCTATTACGCTTGTAAACAAATCTCCTACTCCATCAAAATGTCCTGGGTATGCTTCTGAAAAAACATAACAAACTTCTAGACTATCTTTGGTAATAAAAGCAGCACCTACTTGTTTTTCCGTTCCTGTCACACCAGATATCACGATACTTTGTTTATTTTTTTTAGTTAATTTATTAATAATTGGTTCAATTATTTCTTTAGTATGAGGTTTGTTTGGATAAGTTATTCCAGCTAACAAATAGGCTTCTGTTACATTTGGAATTAACACATCTGCAAATTGGCATAACTCACGCATTGCTTCGACATGCTCAGAAGTAAAACCTGGATATAAACTTCCATGATCTCCCATTACTGGATCTAGCACAATCAAAGCTTTTTCAGTTGTAAACTGAGTAATGATGGTTTTCATCATTTTCATTTGTTCGACAGAACTTAAATACCCAATGACTATTCCGTCAAACTTTATTCCTAACGAACGCCAATGATTCAATATAATTGAAATCTCAGCACTTAAATCTAAAAAAGTATATCCTTCAAAACCTTTACCGGTATGTGTTGACAATAACGCTGTTGGCAAGACACTCACCCAATTTTCTAAACAACTTAAAATAGGTACCGCCACATTCATTGAGATCCGACAGCTTGCTGAAATATCTTGAATCACTAAAATTCTGGGCTGTTTCATCTTTTTCTCCTCTTTTGCTTGGTTCATATCTCTGTCTAGTCTAGCATATTTCACATTATAGAATTAGTTCTTTTTTATTATTTTTCAAATTCTAAAAAAAATCATGACATTGTCTATAAAAAAAGATAAAATAACTTTATGAATATATATAAAGGATGATGACCATGGAGAAAATTAGTACCAAAAAAATTGTAACAATTGCTTTATTTATGGCTATGACCATAGTAATGACGATTGTCATTCGTATTCCGACGTTTCGTGGATACATTAATTTAGGAGATATGGTCTTATTGTTTGCGGCCCTTTTTCTAGGAAAAAAAGCCGGTTTTCTCATTGGCGGATTAGGAAGTGCTTTGGCTGATATTATAGTCGGTTATGCTTTCTATGCTCCCATTACATTTGTAGTAAAAGGACTTCAAGGATATATTTGTGGCTGGATTTTTCAAAAAACAGGTTATCATAAACCTCTTTTAGCTACTATTCCGGCTGGTCTTTTTATGGCTTTTGGTTATTTTGTGGCTGAAAGTTTTATGTACGGTCTAGCTGGAGCAGCAGTTTCAATTCCAGGAAATTTACTTCAAGGAATTGTTGGAGCATTAGGTGCTGTTTTATTAGAAAAAAGTGTCGGTACAAAAATAAAAAGATAATTGCATTTAAAAAAGGGAGTGGAACAAAAAGCGTTCAGACCCGAATCACTGGAATAAATAAGCGCAGTGTGGTCACAGACCATCGAGCATTATTCGCAAAGTGGACGTTGGGTCTGCTTTTTGGAGCACGTTCTAGAATAGTTATTCAGAAATAAAGAAGGGGCTGGGAGTTTTATCCCGGCCCCTTCTTTTCTCTTTAAACAACCTGATAGCTCTGCTATCTCCCCTGAAAATTATCATCATATTAATCTAGTTAGAGCAAAGCGTTTCATTATTAAAATAAGTTAGGATGACATCTGAAAATTAGTTGTTCTAGTAAGGACGAGATAGTATACGTACACGTTTAATAGAAGGAATATCTCGAATTCTTTTTGCAACCAGTTCTATTTGTTCAAAGGTCCCTTCTAAATCAATTAACATATAAACATGAGCATCTTTTCGATTACTGACCATATTACCGATTTTAAGATTTTCTTGATCCAAATATTTCATAATTTTGGAAAATGTCTTTCCTGTTTTTCGATAAAAAATTGTAATCCTATAGGGTGATTGAAATACAAGACGTGTAGCTGGAAAGTTGACCGATTCTCTGACCGTCCCAAACAATAAAAAATTGCGTAAAGCTCTAACTGCAAGACGATCACCACCTTTTAAAGCTTCTTGAGTTGTTCCACCAATATGTGGAAGCATTAAGATTTTAGGGTGCCCCAAGTATTCTTCTTGAGGAAAATCAGTAATGTAACCAGCTAAAATCTCATCATCTAAAACCTTTAGCAAACCTTTACTATTCACAATTGGTTCTCGTCCAAAATTGAGTAAGTAGGCTCCTTTTTTCATTAGACTCAGTTTTTCTTCCGTTAGTAAATCTTTTGTTTCATTGGTCAACGGTAGAATAACGACAACAAAATCTGAAAGACGGAGTAATTCATCTAAATTGACTTGATTTACATAATCAATATCATGATCCCGTCTAGCGTAGCCCAATACGTCCATTCCTAAATCGTAACAATTTCTAGCAATTTGGGTGCCGATAGCTCCCATACCGAGCAAGCCAATTGTCTTTCCTTGCAGTTCTTGCCCAATGTAGTCTGAGCGTTTAGACTCTGCTTGAATCAGTATATCCGAACCTTTAAGTGTTTGAACCATTTCTGCAGCTTTCGCAACCTGGCGTACAGTCAAAAATAGACAAGCCAAAACCAATTCTTTAACTGCATTTGCATTAACTCCTGGCGTATTTAAAACAGCTGTTCCATTTTCAGTAGCGGCTTCTAGATTGATTGTATTGACACCTACGCCTGATCGAGATATAACTAATAATTCATCAGAAATAAAATTATCCGGAACGTAAGAACTTCGAACCAGGATCCCATTAATTTTCCCTTCTTGATTTACTTCAAAATTCGGCTTTTGCAATCTGGCAATAAGCCTGTCTGGAATTGGATCAATCAATCGTAACTTATACATCTTTCAGCCTCATCTCTTCTACAATCTTATAGTCATATATGTAACCAATAAAAAATTTTGATTATTGCTATTTATTTTATCATTCGATACACTAAAAGAAAAGATTGAGAGGTTTAAAATTATGCATATTGAACCAATTAAATTATCTAAAGATCATCCTATTATTGGAAAAGACAGTCAAATCAAAGAAACAACATTCGGTGAATATAATGAAATTGGCAAACAAAATGCCATTGACCATTCAAAAATTGGGAGCTACACCTATACTGGAGACTATTGTTTTATTCAAAATTCAAAACTAGGTCGTTTTATCAGTATTTCTGATATGGTTCGAATCGGCCCTACAAACCATCCTTATAATCGTCCTTCTCAACATATGTTTGCCTATAACGGAAGCGGCTACGGCTTTCCAGAAAAGGATTCAGATTTTCTGGAAGAAAGACGAAAGAACTATACAAACATCGGTAATGATGTCTGGATTGGCCATGGTGCAATTATCCAGTCTGGTGTTACGGTGGGAGATGGTGCAGTCATTGGAAGTGGAGCTGTTGTGACCAAAGATATACCGCCTTACACCATTGTAGGCGGTGTGCCAGCAAAATATTTAAAAGATCGCTTTCCAGATTCTATTAAAGAAAAACTAGCTCAAATTAAATGGTGGAACTGGACTCGTCAGGAATTAGAAGAGCGATACGAGGATCTAAAATTACCCATCGAGATTTTTGTTGAAAAATGGTCAAAAAGCTAAAATACCTAACTAATAATGTCGATTACTTTTGATAAAAACACTTGTTTTTTTACTTTGTAGTTGTTCTTGATTAGATGTAAAAAAACAAAGTCAGATTTTTCTATTGTACAATAAAAATCACTCTTTGTGGGGCCTATCACTTTTTAGGGCTGCAAGATTACTCAACTTATTTAATCAAAATTTTTGAAAGCATAGAATTTAGCATAAGTTGTCTCATGACAGTGTGAAGCTATAGTTTCAGTAGTTTAAAGAAGACAGTAGGTCTAGTCCTGCTTTTAGACTACCCACTAAAGAAGACTTACAGGTAATTCTTTTGACTCTAGAAATAACTTCATTTTGAAGAATCCATACTATTCATCAAATAACTAATGTTTAGAAATAAAAAGTAGTTCTAAAAACCGCATACAAAAATTTTACTTGACCTCAAAAAAAGCTTACAATAGAAAAGTAACATCTTCAAAAATGAGGAGGAATAATTTATGATGAAAGAAAAATCTTTTGTTTTTCACAATGGCGTTGAGATTCCACATATTGGTTTTGGTACATGGCAGATTCCAAATGAGGAAGCTTATGATGCAGTAACGATGGCTCTTAGAAATGGTTACACTCATATTGATACAGCGCTAGCTTATAAAAATGAAGAAAACGTTGGAAAAGCAATAAAAGATTTTGATTTACCACGTGATGAAATTTTTATTACCAGCAAATTGCCCGCTCAAATTAAAGGTTACGATGAAACTTTAGAAGCTTTCAATACAACTATCACAAATTTAGGCGTAGATTACCTAGATCTTTACCTTATTCATGCTCCTTGGCCTTGGGATGCAATAGGCACTGACCATACTGAAGAAAACATTCAATCTTGGAAAGCTATGGAAAAATTGTACAATGATGGAAAGATTCGCACAATCGGAGTTTCAAACTTTTCCGAATCCGATATTCAAGCTCTTATTGACGCATGCGATATCGTACCTATGGCTAATCAAATTCCATTCTATGTTGGACATAATCAAGAAGACCTTCTTGATTTTTGTAAAAAACACAATATTGTAGTAGAAGCTTACTCACCATTAGCAACAGGTCAAACATTGAATAGCCCAGAAATCAAAGAAATGGCTAAAAAATATAATGTAACTCCAGCACAATTATGTATTCGTTATTGTTTAGAACGTGAAACCTTACCACTTCCAAAATCAACTCATGAAGAAAGAATCATCGAAAACAGTCAATTAGATTTTACCATCTCTCCAGAAGATGTGGAAAAATTAAATGCTGTGGAAGACGTACGCAACTAATTTTATATCATACTCTTTAAGGTACTGCTGAAATTTCGCGGTACTTTTTTTGATATAAATCATTAAAATAACCCGTATTTCCTTTATTTATTAATTTTTCTAATATTTTTATTTTTATATTTCTAATATTATGCTACTCTATTTTTACTAAGCTTATTTAGACCTTTTAGTTTATACATCATACTTCCAAGGTCAAATAAGTGAATAAATCAAAAATAGATAAGGACACGGATTAAATAAACTATCAGTTGTTCCTTTTATTTTATAAGGAGTACATTATGCTATCATCTTTTTCAAAAAATATTCAGACAACATTAGTTACCTCTTTTTTTAGTAGTTTAGTTTATTCTTGTACCATTCCTTATCTTATTATTTATTTAGCCGGTCTATTTAGCCCAGAAACGCTTGGAGTATTGGTTATGATAAATGTTGCCTCTTCATTTTTAGCTGGTATTATTGGTGGTTATTTAGCCGATAATTTCCAACGCAAAAAAATCTTAATGATCTTCCAAAATTTATATGGGGTATCCTTATTTATTGTTGCTTTAAATTTCATGGGCATCCTGCCACATTATTTTTGGTTGATCGGCGGTTATCTTATTTGCGGCATCACCTATAATTTGTATTATTCTGCATTCGATGCCGTCTTGCTCGATTCAACTGTTCCTAGTGAACGAAAAAAAGTCTACCAAATTGAATATTGGTCATTTAATTTATCTATGGCTTTAGGTGCCTCTATAGCTGGTTTTTTGTTTAAGTATTACCTAGTTTATTTATTTTTTGGAGCGGCTCTTTTGCAATTTGCAGTTTCTGCTTTTTTGCAAAAAAAACTCAGTTATAAAAATTCGGTTTCGCATACAAAGGGAAAAACTATTTTTCATGATTTATTTACTAATTACTACATCGCTGCCAAAGACAAGCGTTGGGTTATTTTGGTTTTAGGTATCGCTCTTTATAGCGCCGCTGAATTTTCTTTACAAAACTATACCGGTATTCGTTTATCAAAAGAGTTTGATCCTATCACTCTTTTCTCTGTCAACATTGATGGGGTTAGAATGCTAAGTATCTTGCAAGTAATCAATACTATTATGGTTGTCTTTTTCACTTTTATTGTTTCAAGAATTACAGAGAAAAAAACGGAGCGAACAATTATTATTGTGGGCTTACTTATTTATATTAGTGGATACGGATTGATGGCTTCTGCAAATAGTATTTATCTTTTGATTCCTTTAACAATTTTGGCAACCTTTGGAGAGCTAGCCTCAGCTCCTATTTTAACTGCACGACAAGTTGATTTGATTCCCGAAGATAAACAAGCTTCTTACTTAAGTTTCGGTTCACTTTCTTTTCAAATCTCTCAGCTAATAGCAGCAGTTGGTTTAACCTTAGGCGGCTATCTTACAGCTGGTTTGATCAGCGGATATATCATTATTCTAGGAATTACCGGTATTTATTTTGTTGTTTCAAGCTTATATGATACCAAAAAATCAACTCCTTAAGATGATTCATTTTTTGAAAATTCTATCTTACTGACTTCTCGTTTTTAAAAGGGCTTTTGTTTCACTTTCTTTCTATTAAAAGACTCTTGTTGAACAAAGATACAGCTTAAATAGGATATTAGAAAATTAATTGATCATAAATAATACCTTTCATTTCTAAACTAAATAAGCCTAATGAGAAAGCTGACGAGCTAGTTTGACTAGTTCATCAGCTTTTTCTAGTTTAGAGTGCTATTATTTCTTTATTTTATCTTGAACGATTATAATCGGTTTATGTTCTACTGATTCTTTTCTTATTTAACCATAACTGCAACTTTAACTCTTTAGTCATTTGTAAAATTCTGTATTCTCCATTTACTAATAACTTGTTCATGCCGTTTTCAACTTTATTAATAAGAGCGTTTCAAATGTTTTTCAATCTAGATACATTAGGAAGGAGTTTGAAATTTATGATGGTAATAGCGATTATATTATTGATATTGGTTGGTATTGTGGCATTTTTAAACATGGAAATGACTACTTTGAATCTTTATTTTGCCTCTTTTGATTTCCCACTATGGCTGATTCTCGTTGGTTTTTTATTGATTGGTATGTTGGTAGCAGCATTATTTGCATTATCTAAAGGTGCCCGCAATAGAGAAGTAATCAAAAATAAAAACAAAGAGTTAGACAAAGCTGAAAAATTTAGAGATAACGAAATAGATAGAGTTAAAAAAGAATCAGAAGCTCAATTAGAATTGCAAAAAAAAGAAGCTGAGATCCAAGGTCTTAATTCTCGTTTAGCCTCTTTAGAAAAAAATCAAACGAACCAAAAAAATGAAAAAGTTTCGACGGTACAAACAACAAATGCTAAAAACAATCCATCTGCTAGCAAAGATATTCTGGTAGAAGAATATCATATAGATGGTACTACGACTGACAAATCAAAAAAATAAGATTTCAAGAACGATAAAGTAAAAGAAGCTCTAAAATAAGTATTTCTTATTTAGAGCTTCTTTTTATTCTCTTTTTTAACGTGAATGTTGCCTTCTGTTTCGACATAGATATCTTCTTTTCTAACCGTTTCACTTACTTGTTTTGTATCTTCTACTTCCTTTTTGTTGATAGAAACTTCTTCTTTAACCACTGGGTGTTTTGTTATTTCAATTTGTTCTTCTGAAATAGGAATAATTATTTTATCATCCTCTGCTATGCCATCCGAATTACTGCCATTAGTTAGTTTATGCCGATCAATGACTACTTCTTCGTGTCTAACAGGGACTTCTACTGATTTAGTTTCTTCTACTATGCGTTTTGTTGCTCGGACTTCTCCTGTTTGTACTTCTCTTTTATTTACATCAATTTGTTCTTCTTTCAACTGAATGGTTTCACCAGCTTCCTACTAGTTTTGTTTGGTGTTGTCCAAATCAGCTGACGTTTCAGGTACAGTCGGTTCCATCGTGGTTTGTGAATTTGTCGTTATATCTTTACCAGACATAGGATCTGTATCTAATGGATTCGTTGCATTTTCAGAAGTTTTTGAACTACTTTCATCAATATCTTTTAATTCTCTGTTAACCATAACAATTATATTCCCATTTGCTATGTCTTTTTGGTAAGAGTATAACGGATCATCGTCAGAGCTTGTAGATACAGTATCATCATGTTCACTTGTAGAAAAAGAACCTTTGATTTTTCCCCAAACAGAGCGATCGTCTGTATTATCATTTTTAGACGTTCTATCTGTGACAGCCTCATCGGTAGATACCTCTACATCTGTAGCTGCAGTATTGGAGATTAGATTTCTAGATTCCGTGCTAGAAACCAATGTGATATCATCTTTTTGATAACCCTTTCCTTGTAATTTTTTGACTGCATCAACTGCCTCTTGCGGACTTTCATAACTTCCTACAACATGTCTTTTCATTCTTATTCCTCCTCATGTTATCATTTGAAAAAGTCATTTATGCCTTTATTGTAAGGACTATAAAATCAATACTCAACCGAAAACACTTATAGGTAAAGAAGCATTACTTTTCCTGTTGTTCATCTATTTGTAAACACCAAATTGCAATAACAATACCTAAAGCTAATTGAGCATCCGATTCCTCTTTAACATCTAATACATAAGAATCGCCATAAGAAAACCATTTCTTTTTAAATGAAGCAATTTCACTGAACCCTGCTTTAATTTCATAATCTTCTTCTTCAACATTGCCTTTGATTTTCCAATTCAACTTTTCAATTTCATAATCCGATGCAAAAAAATTATTTTCTCTTTTTACTGTAGCCAACTTTTCTTGTTTTTGATAGATCGCATACTTAGGAGAAAATCCCATTTTTTTCTCTTCAATTGCCAGTATTTCTTGCTCATTATGATCATAGATATGCACCTTATTCCCTATTGAAATAAGTTCATTTTTAATTTTATACACTAATTCATCTTGTTCATTTCGTACAATCAACTGATCTCGCCACGAGAAGCGTTTTTCTTTAATGTAAAGCTTCATTATACAAACACCCACTTTCATTTTATTGAATAGTATTCTCCTTAATTATAATCATCCAGTTGATTGTAAGCTAGTCATAGCTATTTTCTCACTCTTTTTTACTTTCTTTTAGATGATATTCTCATTTAAAGTTCGATATGCTATGATGAACATATCAAAACTTATTGTTAATAGAGGTGAAATCATTTTGAATTTTGAGCAAAATTACACTCAATTACAAAAACAACAATTAACTATGACCCCACAATTGCAACAATCCATTCAAATGCTGCAATACAATCGGAAAGATTTAGTTGATTTTTTAAAACAGAAATCCTTAGAAAATCCTTTTATTTCTATTTCTGTAAAATCGGCACCAAAATCACAAGGAAATTCAACACAAAAATACAATAGCAATCAATCAAGAACTAATCAATCAACTCACGGTTCCGTTTGGGATACATTAGCAACTACCCCTGCAGCTTCTCTTTATGCTGCAGTTATCGATCAAATTCATTTATCCTTTAGAGAAACCTCTTTACGAGATTTAATAATTTGGTTGGCTCAATACCTTGATAATAATGGCTACTTAACGCTTTCTTTAGAAGATGCCGCTAGTAGAACTCAAGCTGATCCGCTTCAATTACTAGATGCACTGACTCTTTTACAACAATTGGAACCTGCTGGCGTAGGCGCTAGAAATTTGCAAGAGTGCTTGATGCTTCAAACAGAACGAAAGGATGAAGCCCCTGATCTTGCCTATCTGATACTCGAAGAAGAATTTGAAGCTTTTGCTAATCGAAAATGGGAACAGATTGGAAAACATTATGCCATATCCTTACGTGAAGTTCAAGAAGTTTCAGATTTTGTCAAGACTCTTACACCACACCCTGGAGCACTTTTTTCAAATACTCCTACTCAGTACATTCGACCGGACTTATCTGTCAAAGTAACCGATGAGCAACAGATCGTGGTTAGTTCTGTAAAATCAGGTCTTCCAGTCATTGTTTTCGAAAAAGAGTATTATGACGAATTAAGCGTCATTAAGGACAAAGAAGTAGCTCTGTTTATAAAAGAAAAGCAATCTGAATATGAGTGGTTAAAAAATACACTTATCCAACGAGAAGATACCATTCTTAAAATTGGTATTGCTATTGTTCATGCACAAAAAGCTTTCTTTTTATCCGAGGATCATCCCATTCAATCTTTAACGCTTAAAACTATTGCTGAAGAGTTGGACATTCATGAATCGACAGTCAGTCGTTCCATTAATGGGAAGTACCTTACAACCGAATTTGGCTTGTTTGAACTAAAGCACTTCTTTACAAATGCTTTATCAACTACTTCAGGAGATCAGGAAGGTATGATCTCTTCTAACCAAATTAAGAAAGAAATCCAACTATTGATTCAAAATGAAGACACTAGAAAACCGCTATCCGATCAAAAAATTGTAGATCTTTTACAAAATAGTGGCATTAAAATTTCAAGACGAACCGTCACAAAATATCGTGAAGCTCTTTTTATTGCCAGCTCTCCAAAACGAAAGCGATTTGACTAAAAAAAGCATGGAATTTATCCACTAGAGGATAGATTCCATGCTTTTTAATTTATTTAATATCAATGAATAGATAAAACTCACTATTGTACTGGTTATTGTAGAAATCAATTGCCCTAAACACCAACTTCATTTCGGCTTGTTCATTTCCGGTTATTACAGTTGCTTCTTCTACAGTCAGTAAAGTTTTAGTTTGTGTAGTTGTAGCGATTTGCTCCATCGTCTCTTGAAGATCAATACTCAAAATCCTTTTGTCATTTTCATCAGTTAAAACGAGATTCGTTTGTTCATCTTCCATCTCGGAACCAATTGTATAAGATGAATCTTCAACCTTGAAATCGATAGCTGAAATTTCATTTGAATCATAGTAAGAGTACGCGACCATTTTATCGTAACCCTCAATTGAAATTAGCTGATTTTCATTCCAATCCAATGTTGCATGATAAGAGTCTTGAGTTAGCTGGTTGCTTACAAAATCGATTCCGTCATATATTGGTTTGAAACCGACCACCTCTTCAAATTGATAGATCAGTTCTTGATCGTAAGGTTCTAGAAATGCTATTTCTTTACTATAGTCCATGCTGGTTAAATAATGAATGGTTTGACTGATTTTAATTTTATCTTCTTTAGGAATATCAGCATTAGGAATGATGCTATTTCCTTCTAACATTTGATTTTTTTCAAGTGTTTCCTTTAGTAAGTTAGTCTGTGATACCCGACTGACTGTAAAAGCATCTACTGGAGGTATCAAGGAAATAATGGAAAGTACGATCAACACTACCGCGACCCACCCATTTTTTCTTATAGGCAAAATACTAAAAATCAATCCTGCAATTACTGCAAATAATCCAAATAAAATGACATAATAGCGACCGTGTGTCAGCCCTGTTTCTTGGATCTTCAAAACGGATGAAATGGTTTGAAATAACACGATTGGGACCAATACTTTCGGAAAAATTTTTCTGAAGAGAACAGCCGATTTAGTCTCTATGTTACTAGCTAAAAGATAAACGACAATGACGGTGATCGAATAAGAAACCAACATTGGCTCTAATAAATTGTTGGTCCAAAAATCACCTGTGATATTCTGTAAAAGGTAGATTAATAAGATAATCGTGAAAATTGCTGTTAACGGAATAATAATATATGAAATCAATAGTTCAAGTACTTTAGGAACGGAAATGTCTTCTTTTATTTGTTCCTGCTTAGCGGTGATTTTTTCAGGCGTTAGAGTGGATTCGTCTTTTTTGCCCACATACAATGGGGTATAGGATAGGAAAAAAATAGGTGAAAAAAGTGAACCAATTAAATTAAAGCTATGCAGATTTACTTTTTCATTTACTGAGAACAATAATTGATCAACAGCTACAATAATCAAACTAATACCTGCGAATAAAACCATCGTAAACAACAAGGTTATAAACAACGCTTTAAACGCAGATAGATAACTTTGATTAAATGTGACCTCATTTTTTATAGTAGGGATCCACATAAACGCAATCGTGAGTATAAAGATAATAATGCCTGTTTTTACATACATTTCAAGATCATAATCAGATGTTGTCCCAATAGTATAATAGTATAGAACGGTCAAAAGAAGTGTTCCGAACATCAATACTACCCGTTGATACATTTTTTCAAAGAAACGTTCATATAGGTGTTGTGCCACCACACTTAAAAATACACCAACAATAAAGCTATACAAATATCTCGTGTAATCATTGGTTTCTTGTTGAATTAGATAAGCATTGAGCCCGGCAATAGCTACTAAAAATATGACAGTAAGTGGATAGCGTCTGATTGCTTGAATAAGTCCTTGAAATTTGTCCTGTATTATCTGTACTAATTTCATGATTGACCCTCCTTTTTAAAAAAATTCTTTAACCTAACTTAATTCTTACTTACTCTTATTATGGAGCCATACTCAATCTTCTGTCAACAATTAGCTGTGCTTTTTAAACATAAAAAGACGGAACATATCCCTTTCTTTTTTTTAATAGTAGCGTTCATTTTTCGTGTTTACCCATCGGTACGTTAATCGGAAAATTGCTCGTTGGCTAAATAACCTTATTTTATTTATCCTATCTATGTATATCTTTGGTAGGAACCTTACTGGACTTTCGACAGCAATCGGCCTGGCTGGAGCTGGAATTACATACGCTTTACGAGAAGTAATCATGAGCATTGCAGGATGGTTTGCGATTTTATTTGGTGATTTTTTTGAAACAGGCGATCGTTTTCTCTTAGGAGGAATCAAAGGCGATGTCGTGGATATCGGTGTACTGCGAACCACCTTAATGGAAATTGGAGAATGGGTAAATGGTGATCAATACACGGGTAGAATCGTTCGTGTTGCAAACAGTTATATCTTTAGCTCGCCCGTATACAACTATACCGCTAATTTCAAGTTTTTATGGGATGAAATCATGATTCCATTGCGCTTTGAAAGTGATATGAAGTTAGCCAAAACTATTTTATTAGAAATAGTGGAAAAGCATACCGGACAATATAACAAAGAAGCTGTTATTGCTTGGGGAAATATGAAGAGACGTTACAAACTAGAAAATGCTTCTTTAGATAGTCAAGTTTTTCTTTCTTTTAAAGACAATTGGGTAGAAATAAACCTCCGGTATGCAGTTGATTACCGAGAACGCCGTATCGTAAAAGAAAATTTTTTTTCGGAAATCCTCCAACGATTTAAACAAGAAGGAGCACGCCTAGAAATAGCAACTGAAACGCTTGAAGTGTTTTCTAGTAGCAGTACGAAAATGAAGTAACTGAAATTATTTTTAACAATTCTAGAAAATTCAGCGTGTCCAGACTGATCTGTTGATAAGTTTGAACGATTTATTAAGGAAGGCAAAATATGATACGAAAAAAAAAATTAATTGATCATATAAAAAAAACCAGGAAATTCCCCAGTCTTTTTTTTATATGATTCATTTATTTAATCTACGTAATCTGTTTGATTTTTATTCAACCATGAGTACAGCATTCCAATCATTAATGCTCCTCCAACATAATTCCCTAGAAAAGCCACGATCAAGTTTACCGTTACAGCACCAAACGTCATACCAGGGACTGTTCCGCCAGAAGCAAAAAAGGCTAATGAAAAAGAAGAAAAATTGGCAATAACGTGTTCAAAGCCTAGATAAGCAAAAATGAAAATGATGAAGATCATCGCAATAATTTTCCCAGCATCATCTTTCATTCGTATCGTACAATAAACGGCTGTATTAACAATAATATTTGCAAAAATACCTTCTGAAAAGACTTGTATAGGCGTTTTAGCTAGTTTTCCGGCTACCGCAGTAAACAGGAAATGGTCGCTTGGCAATGCGTGAAACTTATATGTGAAAGATATAACTAAACTTGCGATAATTCCACCAATTAAGTTAAATAATACACAATAAAATAAAATTGCTAAAGCTTTTTTAGGTTTCAACCACTTTCTTTGCATTGCAATTGTCATGTACATCATATTTGATGTGCCTAATTCTGCATTCATATAAATAATCATAACTAGCGACCAACTAAACATAAATGCGTAAAGCATTTTTCCTAATCCAGGGGCAATCTCTTCGCCTGCTTGTCCAATCATAACCGCAACTGCTGTTCCTAATGTTAAGAATAAACAAGCTAACATTGCACGGACAAAATAACGTGACTTGCTATTATCATATAAGCTTTGCTTTTTCATAACACTTTTTTCAATATTGTACATTAAACCTGTATTTTGTGTTTCCATTACTTTCCTACCACCTTTTTAATTTGTTATCTTTTTAACAATATTACCATTATACTTCATTGAAAAACATTTTTGGGAAGAAATACGTTTTCATGGCTCAATTTTTTAATAAATGTCAAATTTCTTTCACGACTGCCTTTATTTAATAATGGATAAATGAATTATTGACAGAAAAATCATTTAATTGTCAAAAACAAACGACACTAACTAAATCAGTGTCGTTTGTTTGTTTTATTTACTTGTTAACCCCGTTTTACTCCTTCTATGATCCATACATAGTCATTCATTTGTTGGACAGAAGTATTAAATCCTGCTTGATCAAATAAAGTTAGTAACGTTGGAATAAGAGAATAGTATTCTCTTTCTAAATCATCTGCTAATGCGTAGAACTTCTTTTCTTTAGCCTGTTCAATTTTTTGTTCAAGGGCTTCTTGCGATTCAAACATGGTATCTGCAAAAACAACCTTCCCGCCCTCTCCAAGTTCATCAGCATACTTTTTCAAAGAAGTTTCCTTTTCGGTGTCTGTCAAATGATGAAATACATAGGAACTAACAATTGTATCAACCGATTTTGTCGGTTTTGGGTAATGTTGTAAATCACCGTCATAAATAATAACTCCACTTGGTAGTTTCTTTTTAGCTAATTCACGCATTTCTTTAGAAGGTTCTATTGGAAAAACCCATTTACCTGCCAAAATCAATTGCTGAGTCAAATTTCCAGTCCCTATCCCAAATTCCAAAATGTTCATTCCACTTCTTTGAACAATTTCTTCCAAAATACTACTGTATCCTTCAAAAACTGCTTTATATTCAGAATCGTTTCCTTCAACAAAATTATCGTAATCACTTGACCATTCAGTAAAAATACCTAAAAATTCACGTCCCATGATTTTTTATTCTCCTTTGCTATTCATTACAAACGTTAAGGCTTGATCCAAGTCCTCTATTAAATCCTCTACATCTTCTAAACCTACAGACAACCGAACCAATTCATCTTTTATACCTGATTTTAAACGAACTTCTTTCGGGATAGAACCATGGGTCATCAATGCAGGGATTTCAATCAAACTTTCAACTGCTCCCAAGCTTTCAGCTAGCGTAATAAGGTCTAATTTTTCGACAAAGTCTTTCGCTGAGAACCCTTCTTTTAATTCAAATGAAATCATTCCACCAAACCCACTCATTTGCTCTTTAGCAATTGCATGTCCTGGATGACTTTCTAATCCAGGGTAATATACTTTTTCAATACTCGAATGATTGACCAAAAAATGCACGATCTCATGAGCATTTTTTTCATGTTCTTCCATTCTAATGCCTAAAGTTTTGATTCCTCTTTGTAAAATCCAACTATCTTGCGGCCCTAAAATTCCACCAATCGCATTCTGTAGGAAGCCAATTTCATCAGCTAGTTTTTCATTATTTGTTGTCACTAATCCAGCCACAATATCGCTGTGTCCACCTAAATATTTTGAAGCGCTATGAATGACAATATCTGCTCCTAGCGTAAGTGGACGTTGGTGATAAGGTGTAGCAAATGTATTGTCAACAATAACTATTAAGTTAGATTCTTTTGCGATGCTAGCTACAGCCTCAATATCGGTTATCTTTAGTAATGGATTAGTTGGTGTTTCTAAAAAGATGGCTTTCGTTTCTGGACGAATAGCTGGCCCAACCGTGCTTAGATCACTTGTATCTACCGCTGTAAAAGTTATGCCAAGACGAACAAGCACTTTGTTCATTAAGCGGTAAGTTCCGCCATAAACATCATCTCCCACAATAATGTGGTCTCCTTTAGAAAATAAAGACAATACAGTATGAGTACCCGCTGAGCCTGACCCAAAAGCAAATCCTTTTACGCCTTCTTCTAACTCTTTGATTAATTCTTCTACTGCAAAGCGAGTAGGATTTCCAGATCTAGAATACTCATACCCTTTGTGTTTGCCTACTTTTTCTTGTTTGTACGTTGATGTTTGATGAATGGGTACATTTACCGAACCAGTTGCTTCGTCATGACTGATACCACCGTGGATTAACTTTGTTTTCATTTTCATTTTTGACACTCTCCTATTGGTATATTTTTTTACTTAAATAACGCTCACTGCTATCTGGGAAAATTGTAACGATTGTGCTTCCTTCTGGTAACAAACGTGCTTCTCTCAAACAAGCTGCAAATGCTGCTCCACTCGAACTCCCCACAAACAAACCATTTGTTGCTGCTAATTGTTTAACATAGTGAAAGGCTTCTTCATCAGAGATCGTATAGACATGATCGATTAAAGATTCATCTATAAACTTGGGTATAAATTCCATTCCTATCCCTTCCGTTTTATGTCCATGAGCCGTTCCGCCACCTAAAATTGAGCCCTCAGGTTCTACTATGGTTGTACGAATTGCTGGATTTTTTTCTTTTAGATAAGCTGCAGTTCCAATAAAGGTTCCTCCACTGCCTGCCCCAGCTACAAAAGAGTGTATCGCCTGACTAGGTATATCTTTTATAATCTCTGGTCCAAGGGTTTCATAATAAGTTAATGGATTTGCTTGATTTTCAAACTGCATCGGGATGTAACTATTTGTAATGCTTGCAGCCAAAAATCGAGCTTTTTCTATCGCACCGATCATTCCTTTTTCAGTCGGTGTAAAAATCAACTGCGCTCCAAGTGCCTTCATTAATTCTTGTTTTTCTTGACTAAATTTTTCTGGCACTGTAAACATGACTTTCAAACCAAACTCTTGTGCCGCTAAGGCTAAACCAATACCCGTATTTCCCGCAGTAGGTTCAATAATCGTTGTATTTTGATTAATTAGACCTTCATCAAAAGCTGATTTTATTAATTTGACTCCTAATCGATCTTTGATGCTTCCTCCAGGATTGAACATTTCTAATTTTGCATATATTTTGCTATTTTTTGGCAATTCAAATCCCTGTATTTCTAGTAAGGGTGTATCTCCTATCAAATCTTGCGTTTTTCTAAACAACATATTATTTTCTCCTTATCTTCATTCTCACTTTGAAAAATGGACAAAAAAAGTGCATGAGATTTTACACTCATGCACAAATCATCTAATTTAATTTAGTTTCTTCCAATCAAAACCATTCTCGATACACCTAATCATTGACTACTTTTTTCGTAGCAGTCCATAGAGGATAACAAATAGTTAGGTTCACAAAAAAGAAGAAAGCCTATTAAAAGATGAAACTTGTCGACATGAGTGGCCTATACAACATAAACAACAACACACGTCTAAACAGTTCATTTTTTTCATTAGGGCTTCTTCCTTTCTTAATTTATTTTTTAATTCAGTGTAAGAGAACTCTTACATCTGCGTAGACACATCTTATCAATCCCTTTTTTATTTGTCAACTAAAATTTAAAGAAGCAAAAAATCCAAACCAATCACATGTTTCTTCAATAAACTTATTTGGTTTATATAATTTTTGGAGGAATAGGATTGCTTGTGGCCGTGCACTGGATTCAATGAGAATTATAAACTCGTACATTCCAGAATAAATTTCCAACTTGATGCATCCACACTATTTGACCTAGAGCCACTTGTTTATAAAAAGGTTACCATTTTCAATGAAGATCATTAAAGCAAAACTTAATCAACCTTATTTTAAACCATTTCATACAGATCTTCTGCTGTAATGTAATTTTCAATTAAAGTTGCTTTTTCATCTTCACCTGTTGTTACCAATAAACAGGATGGTGTATCTCTCACACCCATAGCACTTGCGACTTCTTGATCAAGAGTGAATAAATGTTGAACAAATGGAGAATGTAAATCTAATAGAAACATCTCCATATCCAAATCAGCCTGTTCTGCTGACTCAAGTAATATTTTTTTTGAAAGGTTCTTTTTTTTATTGAACATTTTCCTTTGAACAGCTAGTAAAAATGCTCTGCTCTTTTTTTTACCTTGCATAGTAGCAGCAATAAAGGCTAACGATAAATGAAAACTATCATTGTTCAAAGCATTCCATAAAGCTGTTTCTGCTAGAAGATTATTTTTTTTGAAATATTGGTGTAGCGTATAAGTGTTATGATAAGAATAAATGGTCATTCGTGTATTTTCTTCATAAACATCCATGAACTTAAGTACTTCTTCTTCCATCTTCAGTGAAGCTTTACTGATTGGATTAATAAATAAAAAAATTTCAACTTGTTTAGTTCCCTCTACCATAAAGTGATTCCCCTCAATTCCATATCAACTTATATCTACACCATAACAGTAATTAGCTTGCACAAAAAATTATTTGCTCATTACTATATAAAAAAAGGAATGGGACTATCATTTCAAACTTCTACTGAATTAAAAACTTCCAATATTATTACAAAATAGACATCGTGTTTAAGAAGGGTACCAATAGAATACAAGCAGCCGCTGAGTTGCTTCAAGCACTACTTTATTTCCATCATTTCTACACATTCGTTTCTATTATTTAAAAAAAACCCCAAAAAACATTAGATTTCACTCTAACTTCTCGAGGGTGTTAATCTTGGATATCCATCCTTACTTTTAAATTTATTTAGATAGAATCAAGTCTTCATAGAAAGCCACCTTTGTTGCATTTTGATACGGCATTAACCATATAAATCCGATTCCTAAAGATAAAACAGACAATATGCCCCAACCAATAAAGCTTATCTCTAAAACAAAAAGTCGCCATTTGTGGCCTTTCATTTTATTTTTACTCTCTGTGATACAATCTAGAGAAGAAACTTTTTCATTAGGTACTAGACTTGATTGATCTTTATAAATTAAATAGGCTTGTGAATAAGCATAATATTTTATAATACCGGGTATAATGAATAATAAAGCCCACAATGTAGTGAAGATACTGGATAAGATATAAATCAGAACTACTCTAAGAAAATATCTTTTTGAGAATGCTTGTAATCCATTTTTTATGGGGCGAATTTCCATCTCAGGATTTCTAAACCAATCTAGAAATGTAAATGAAATACCTACTGTAAAAAGAGTCGATAAAATCCCACCGCCAATATTACTTGTTCCGTTTCCATTTCCATTTTCAGATGACATAGAATTAATTAACCAATCCCAAAAGTTTGCATCTACATTATTAGCCAAAATATACACTAAACCCACAAAGAAAAGCGTTACAATAACAAAGATTACCGTTGGAATAAGATTTAATAAAATTGCATCTTTCCATCTTCCTTTAAGTAGTGCTTTAGCATCATTTTTCAATTCAATTCTTGTCTTATAACTACCCATTTTTAATATTCTCCTTAGATGAATTATTTCTTATCGTTTATAAAAAAAGTATTTATTACATATCTTAATAGAACTAGTTTCCTTTACTATAAAGATTTATCTTCCGCTTTTGATTGTTTTCCCATTATAATTTTTTTCAAGTTTGTTTTATAAAAATCTTTATAGGAACTGATATCACTCTGTAATAATTTCAATCCTATTTTATAATATAACGGTAATTTTTTATCGTTATCAATTTCTGTTTGGTAGAGTTGAATATCTTGTTGAAGCCTTTCTTGAAAAATTTCTGCTTCTAGCGAATCGGGAGCTTGACTTAATTTATATCCAACAGAATTTATACTTTCAACAAGCTTTCGCAAGCCTTCATGTTTTAATTCAGGAAAATCTTTTTTTACCAGAGCATATAATTTCTCAGTCTCAGTTAGAATATCATAATATTTTGGTGAAAAAGTGCTATTGATAATGGTATTTGATCTTCTGATATAATGATAACCAACACTATTCGTTACAATTGTCTTACTAGATATTTTGGCAAGCTTATAAGTCGTCACGATATCCTCAAAAATTTTCCCCACTGGAAAAGAGACTTCTAAAAATAAACTATGATGATAAATTTTATTCCATGTATAAAAAGCTACTCCTGAAGAGCCAAATATTAATTCAATCAACTCTTTTGGTTCAGTAATAATTTTATTTTTACTATGTTTTTTAGGAACTCTGATTTTGCCATATACTTTATCAAAGTTCATTACATACATCGTCATATCCGGGTGTTGAATTCTTTCTTTATGGAAATTCAAAAAAACTTCTTCATCAAATCGATCATCACTGTCGATAAACGCATAAAACTCTCCAGATGCCGCTTTTATTCCTTGATTTCTAGCAGCTGATAATCCTTTATTTACTTGATGAACAACTTTAATACGCTCATCTGTTTTTGCTAATAAATCACAAATTTCCGGCGAGCTATCTGAAGAACCATCATCAACCAAAATAAGTTCAAAGTCGCTATATTGTTGTTGTAAAACGCTTTTTACCGCATCTCCTAAAGTTGCGCTTGTATTGTATACAGGCATAATGACGCTTAGCAACATATTTTTTCCTCCTTGAATACTGTAAATCCTTTTTTCTTGCTAGGTTATTTCTCAATTCAAACTTTCTTAAATTGCTTTAACACTTCCACCATCAATCATCAAAGCTGATCCTGTAACGTAGGTGTTTACATCTGAAACAAGAAAGACAACAAACTTGGCAAATTCTTCTGGCGTTCCATAGCGGCCAAGTGGAATAGAGTCTTCTATCCTTTTTGTAACTTCTTCCCTAGATACATTCTGTTTTTCAGCTATCCTTTCATCCAACATTGCGATTCTATCCGTTGCAATTCGTCCAGGTGCAACAGTATTTACTAGAATGTTGTACGGGCCTAACTCCTCGGCTAACGTTTTACTAAGACCCAAAATACCAAGACGAAATGTATTTGATAATATTAATCCTGAAATCGGTTGTTTAATTGATGAAGAAGCGATATTAATAATTTTACCACCATTTTCTTTTAAATCCGGCAATACTTCACGAATAATGCGAATATAACTCAATAAATTCAGTTGGAAAGAATTTTCCCAATCTTTATCCGAAAATTCTTCAAAAGAACCTGTCGGAGGCCCACCAGCGTTATTGATAAGAATATCAATAGGTCCAAGAACTTTTCTCGTTTCTTTTACGAGTTGCTGAATATCTTCGATTTTAGTAATATCAGCAGGGTGAAAAAAAACTTTTCCTTTTCCAATTGCGTTTAGTTCCTCTTGCACGTTTTTTAATTTCTCGGCATTCCGACTTGAAATCATTACATTTGTTCCTTCTTTTACCAATTCAGTTGCTACTGCTTTTCCTAATCCTTGACTTGAAGCTATTACTAATGCTGTTTTACCTGCCAAATTTAAGTCCACTAAAAACTCCTCCTTTAATTTATTCATTATCTCTTATCTTACTTCATTTTTTCATAATCAAGTACAAATGTAAACTTTTACCTTGAAGTATTGCTCAAATGCTTCATTCTTTCATTTAATTAATGGCAGTGTTATAATTTATTTGTTTAAGAAAAGGTTCCCATAACATCTGTTAATTAGTTTTTTTAATATTTTTATTTTTCTTATACACTTTTTTTTAGAAAGGATTGTTTTATTATGCCATCGTCCATTGAATCACAGACATTTATTCCTGTTTTATTAGGAGGAAACTTAGGTGCCTATAGTACAGCAAGGTCTTTTTATGAAGCTTATAAAGTAACCTCTCTTGTTTTATGTACTATGGTTACTGGACCAATCGATCATTCTATCTTTATTGATCCCGTAGTTGAGCCTAAAATGATGCAACCTGAGGTATTGATAAATTTGCTAAAAGATATCGATACACGCTACCCAAATAAAAAAAAGATCCTCTTAGCTAGTTCAGACAACTCGGTTGAACTGATTATCAATCACAAAGAGCTTTTCCCCAGTGATTGGATTATTCCTTATGTAGACAAGAAGATTTTTTATCATGCAACGAATAAAGCAAGTTTTTATGACATTTGTGAAAAAGAGGGAGTCCCTTATCCTAAAAGTTTAGTGATAAGCGAATATAAAGAACAGCTACCATTCGACTTCCCCATTATCATCAAACCGACTAATAGCATGAAATATCATTCAATTGACTTTCCAGGTAAAGAAAAGGTTTATATTTGCGAAACTCCCGCTGCATACAAGAAAATCATCCAAGATATGAAAGATAATGGGTATGCTGATGAAATTATTTTACAAGAATACATTCCAGGGGATGACTCCTTAGTTGGCGTTGCTACTGTTTATTCTTCTCACGACACCGGAGAAGTAAAGGTGGTTGCTTTTGGACAAACATTACTTGAAGACCATACACCCTCAGCTATTGGAAATCACCTTGCTATTTTAACAAGAAAAGAAGATCAAATCGTTAGAGATGTAACTAAATTAGTCAAAGCTACTGGGTGGACAGGCTTTTCTAACTATGATGTTAAATATGATTCCCGTAATCAAACTTATAAGTTTTTTGAGCTTAATGCTCGTCTTGGTCGCAGTAATTATTATGTGACTGCTGCCGGTAAGAATGTAGCTGTTTATTATGTAAAAGATTTTATTGAGCATGAATTTATTGACTATTCTGTAGCGGATAACCAAATTTTGTACTCAGCAGTACCAAAGAAACTATTATTAGACAATATCCATTCAAGAGAAACAAAAAACATTGTTCAACAATTGTATAAAGCTAAAGAAGTCTTTCATCCTTTAGCTAGCCAAGATGAACCAAGTATAAAACGCAAACTCTATGTAAAAATCGCCACACTAAACTACTTTAAGAAGTTTAAAACTTATCCACAACCTCATTAATCTTCTGTTTCTATCTCAAAATAGGAAGGTCGTCCTAATTATGAAGAACTTTTTTGCTATCTTAGGCGGTATGGGCACACTAACAACCACTAACTTTTTAGTTGAATTAAACAAAAAACACAATCCAAAAAAAGATCAAGACTTCTTTAATTATATTTTATTCAATCATGCTGAAATTCCAGATCGTACAGCGTATATCCTTGACCATTCAACTCCTAGTCCATTGCCTGCATTGATTGAAGATATTGAGAAAATCAACCTGTTACAACCAGATTTTATTGTCATGCCGTGTAACACTGCTCATTATTTTATTGATGATTTAAAAGAAGCTACATCTATTCCTATTATCGATATGATTAAAGAAACCGTTAAAGCGATCCCCTTTCCAGCTCATTCTAAGAAAAAAATTGGTTTAGCTGTAACCCAAGGAACATTAGAAAGCCAATTATACCAGCTTGAACTTCTCTCCAAAGGCTACGAAGTCATTTTACCAGATCTTATCCAGCAGAATAAAATCAATCAATTAATTTATACTTTTATAAAAGAACAAGGCATTATCAACCTTTTGCTTTATGAAGAAATTCTCGAAGATTTTAAGCTAATGGGAAGTGATGTCACACTATTAGGATGCACCGAGCTTTCATTAGCCAACAGCCATGATCCATTAAAAAGATTTCCTGTTATTGATGCCGAAAAAATCCTTATAGATAAAACTTTTCAACTAGCTCAGGAATTGAAAGTAAGAGATAACAAAGCCCTTATAAATAGTGATATAGTTTGACTGTTACTAAAAAGAAATAAGTTTCAGCTTACACTTATACTTATTGAATAGACGCTTTATTTCTAGTATATGTCGCTAAAAACATACTGTAAATAATTACTGTTTTAACAGCAATTATTTCTAGTATGTTTTTTTATAGATAACAACCGCTTCTCCATCGTTTCTCCATAAATTCACGTTATACTATTATATATAACCAAATAAGGGGGAATTATAGTGAAAAAAAACAAACTAATTACACTATTCCTATTTTCTTTGATTTTATTAATTGTTGTTTCCATTATTTTAATACTAAACTTTAACAAATCAAATCCTTCCTTAACTAATAATGAGAATAGAACAGGAATGTTCAATAATGATACAAATTCTACGATGGGAAATGGTCAGATGAGATCAAATGATACCGCTGACATTATCGATGATTCTCAGATCCAGAATAAACTTAAACTGCCGCCACTTTTGGAAAGTGACCAAGAAACCTCAACAGATATTTCTTATACACTAACGGCCCAAGCAGGAACAACCGCATTCAAAGATGGGCCTTTAACCGAAACGTATGGGTATAATGGTTCCTATCTCGGTCCTATTTTACGCATCCGCAAAGGTCAAAATGTGCATCTTACTACCGTCAATAAATTAAATGAAAATACTTCTTTTCATTGGCATGGTTTACAGATACCCTCCAATGTTGACGGTGGCCCACATAGCCCCATTCAACCTAATGGAACAGCAACCGTTGATTTTACAGTGATGCAAGAAGCTGCGACTTTGTGGTTTCATCCCCATCCTGAAGGTCGTACTGGTGAGCAAGTCTATAATGGATTAGCTGGATTAATTTATATCGAAGACGAAAATTCTGATGCATTAGATCTTCCCAAAGATTATGGGATAAATGATTTTCCAATCATTGTTCAAGATCGTTTCTTTGATGAAAACAATCAATTCAACTATCAAGATATCCGAAACATGAACGGTACTAATGGAGATACCTTATTAGTGAATGGAACCATAGGCCCTTATATAGAAGTGAAAAATGAACGATTAAGGCTACGTCTTGTCAATGGTTCAAATGCACGTAATTATCAGTTTAATCTATCAAGTGAGGAAAATTTTTATCAAATCGCCTCTGATGGAGGGTTTTTAAATGAACCCGTACAAATGGATACTATTCAATTAGTTCCTGGCGAAAGAGCCGAAATTGTAGTTGATTTAAGTGCTTATAAAAATGGTGATACAGTACAAGTGCTGGACGGAACTGCTGAAACTCTTTCTATAAAGATTGTTGAAGAAATAAATTCTGAAGCTGGATCATTACCAAAAACTTTAAATGATGTATCAACTAATTTTGATAACATTTCTGTTCCAGATAAAGAACTAACCTTCAGTGGTATGGGAAATATGGTTGCTATTAATGGAAAACAGTTTGATATGAATCGGATAGACTTACGAGCAAAAAAAGGAATCACAGAAATATGGGAAATAACTAATTTAAGTGATATGATGAGTAGAATGATACATCCCTTTCATTTACATGGTGTTCAGTTCAAAGTATTAGACCGGAATGGGGAAGTTCCGCCTCTAAACGAACATGGATGGAAAGATACGATTGCATTATATCCTGGGGAAACAGTTCGTATTGCAGTTGAATTTTCAAAAAAAGGTATTTTCATGTACCATTGCCACATTCTTGAACATGAAGATAATGGAATGATGGGACAAATACTTGTAGAATAATGGTTTAAAAAAAGTTATAGAGAGATTAATGGGGGCAGTGAAATTTGAAAATTTTAATTGTAGATGATGAACCGAAAATATTGGATATTGTAGAAGCTTATCTCCATGCAAAAAAATTCCAAGTATTCCGAGCTTCTAACGGAACAGAAGCAATGGAAAAATTTGAGTTGGTGCAACCGAATCTAATTGTGTTAGATCTTATGTTACCTGATATATCTGGGACGATTATTTGTCAGAACATACGAAAAACATCTGACGTTCCTATCATTTTGCTGACTGCAAAATCAACAGAAAATGATATTCTAACTGGTCTGCAGATGGGAGCTGATGATTATATCGTAAAACCTTTCAGCCCCAAAGAATTAGTGGCGCGTGTAGAAACTGTTCTGCGTCGCTCAGCTTCACCTGCTGCACCAGAAATTAAGTGGTCATTTGATAAAGGCATCCTGGTGATTTATCCTGAGAACAAACAGGTTTTTAAAAACCAAAAGGAAATTATATTGACCCCTACTGAATTTGAACTGCTAGCATTACTAGCTTCCCATCCAAAACAAGTATTTTCTCGAGAGCAATTATTAGAAAATGTAAAAGGTCTTGAATTTGACGTTCTTGATCGCATTATTGATTCTCATATTAAGAACTTACGACAGAAAATTGAAGATAATACACGACAGCCTTATTTTATACTGACGGTTTATGGCATGGGCTATCGATTTGGTGGGAGAAAAAATGAATCGTACAATTAAATGGCAATTTATAGTTTCATTTGTCTCTATTTCTTTCATTATAATTGGCGCATTTAGTGTGATGACGCTAAGTCTAATGGATAATCACTTTGCAAAATATGTTGCTGAAAGACAAGAATCTGAACTGCTAGAATATACCACCAACTTAGAAAGATTTTACGCCGAAAATGATGGTTGGCCAACAACTGCTGCTTTTGATTCAATTGGATTGGAGTCATTACACAATTCAGTTATCTTGAAAATATATGACACTGAAAAAAATTTACTTTGGAGCCCTGCATCTTCAGATATGATGGGTCATAATCAAAAAATGCTGGGAAACAGTTCAAATATGGATAATATGATGGGATCAATAGAAAATACTCCTATAGAAGAAACTATTCCTTTGTTTAACGATGAACAAAAAATTGGAGAAGTTCTCATCAATTATATGGGACCCGCTGTTTATTCAGAACATGACGCTTTATTTATTGCAGATATGAAGAATAATCTTATCCTAGCCGCTATTATAGCGCTAGTGCTTTCTTTCTTTTTTGCTGCTCTAGTTGCGAAAAAAATAAGTCGTCCTATAGTGAAAGTAAAAAACTTTACAAGAAAAATTGCTAAAGGAAATTACTCAAGTTCGTCGCCTGAAAAAACAGCTATTAAAGAAATAGATGAACTTATTGTGTCGGTAAATGATTTATCCATTCAACTTGAAAATCAGCAAGCTATCAGAAATCAATTATCTTCAGATATCGCTCATGAAATCAGAACCCCTTTAACAACATTAAAAGGAAATCTGGAAGCTATGATAGATGGAATATGGGAAGTAACCGATGAACGCCTCCACAGCTGTTACGATGAAGTGAACCGTATCACTCGCCTTATCGGAAGTATTGATACAATTAATGAAATTGAAAGTCAGCAAGATAGTTTAAACAAAACATCTTTCGATTTATATCTTCTTGTAGAAAATATAACAGCTAATTTTGAAGCTTTTTTTGCTAAGAAAAACATTCATTATTCATTGGATGGTCATTCTTTATTCATTACTGCTGATAAGGACAAAATAAGTCAGGTCATTACAAATCTTTTATCAAATGCTGTTAAATTCACCCCATCCAAAGGAAGCATAACTTTAAAAGTTAGCAAAGAAAAAAATCATGCTTTGCTGATTGTAACAGATACTGGAGAAGGCATTCACCCAAAAGAAATCAATCATATTTTCGAGAGATTTTATATGTCTGATCTTTCAAGAAATAGTTCTTTAGGTGGTCAAGGCATTGGTCTAGCTATTGTAAAATCTATCATTAAGGCCCATAAAGGAACTATAACGGCCGAAAGTGATTATGGAAAAGGTTCTACATTTACAGTCATTCTTCCAACCACAAAATAAAATAGTGCACACTAAAAAAGCGTTATACTTTATAGTTAAAGTGTAACGCTTTTTTGATGGATACCAACTAACTCTATATGAATGTTATGGCCTTTATTGCAGATGTTTTTTTCTTTCCAAGTATTCTTCTTCAGAAATATTTCCTTTTGCATATTCTTTTTGAAGAATTTCCAAAGGTGTTTCTCTATTTTCACCTTTATTTTGTTGGTTAAGAACTAATTTCCCACCTAAAAATATAACCACAATTAACAATAAAAGCCAGAAAAATCCCATATACATCATTGCTCCCATTCCTCCTCTATTAAAAAAACTAAAACATTCAAACATGACAATTCCTCCTTTAAATCATTAAATTTTTTATCCAACTTATTAAGCTGATTCAAAACTATACAAAAGTACCTTTTATCATATGGCTTTCTATTTAATTAAGATACACCTCAATTGTGTGGATTTTATGTAGTTACACTAAATGTTTTTTATGTGGGTTCTACGCTTGAGTTAACAAAAAAAGTATGGCGTAAAATTTCAGTATGTTAATGAACTACTTACTTACTTATTTATTTCACTTCATAATTTCTGTATCAATTATAAACTAATAATTGTGAAAAATAAAAAAGCCCCCATGGAGAAAATACGAAAAACAGATTACTATACTTTTTCGTATTTTCTCCGGGTAACTTTTCTTTTTAAACCTTTTTTAATTCTGCTATGACCAAACAATCTCATTAAAAAAGTAATAAGGTTGATTTAGGGTAGTGACCTATTTAATCAATTCATAAATAGCTTCTGCGTAAATACTCATTGCATTCATCAAGTCATCGATAGCCATAAATTCGTTGGCTTGGTGCATAGTGTCAATGCTACTAGGGAACATTGCTCCATAAGCTACTCCACGTTCTAACAAGCGTCCGTATGTTCCGCCACCGATACTTTGTTCGTGAGCTTCTAATCCAGTTTGTCTTTGATAAACATCTAATAATGTTTTAACTAATGGATCTTCAGCAGATACATAATGCGGCATTTGTTCTTTGCCACGACTTAGCGTTACGCCGAATTCAGCTAATTTGCTTTCCATTTTGATTTCGATGCCTTCAGGTGTTACACCCTTAGGGAATCGAATATTCACGGCAATTACTCCACCATCTTCAGGAGTAAAAGTGAATACTCCTGGATTCATTGTTAAGTCTCCCATAATGTCATCAATATAATTTAATCCTAGTTTTTCAGCTTTAGTATCTTCATGTAGGTACTCAGTAGTTAATTGCAAGAAATTTTTAGTATCTCCGCCAAATGAATAATGATTTAGAAACGCCGCTAAATAAGTACCAGCATTTACACCTAAATGCGGTGCCATACCGTGAGCAGCTTTTCCTCCAACTTCAATCGTGACTTGAGTACCCTCTACTTCTATTTTTCCTGTGATTGGAGAAATTTCAATAAATTCATAAAAATCTTTTTCGATTTGAGTAGCTTCTTCACTTGTAAAAATAGCTGTAGCATCTTGTGGTACCATGTTTTCACGCAAACCAGCATCAAAACTCAATAATTCATTTTTTCCGCCTTTATTATTTCCTTTTGTATTTACGTAAACAGTAAGAATTCCTTTTTCACCGTTAATAATCGGGAATTCTGCATCTGGTGAGAAACCAAAGTCTGGCGTCGGTTCATTCGCTAAATAATGATCCATACACATCCAGCCACTCTCTTCATCTGTTCCAATAATAAAGCGAACTTTTTTAGAAACAGGTAAATTTAAATCTTTGATCAATTTCAACGCATAATAAGCAGCCACACCTGGCCCTTTATCATCACTTGAACCACGAGCATAGATACGTCCATCTTTGATCACTGGGCTGAAAGGATCTGTTTCCCAGCCTGTTCCAACAGGTACAACGTCAACGTGAGCAAAAACGCCCATTGTTTCGTCACCAGCACCGTATTCAATATGTCCAGCTAAGTTTCCAACATTTTTAGTAACAAATCCATCTCGTTCACCTAAAGCTAGAAATCTTTCTAAAGCTTCTTTTGGTCCTGGACCTACTGGAGCATCAGCGGTAGCTTTGCTATCATCGCGTACGCTGTTAATTTTAAGTAATTCCATTAAGTCTGCTAAAAAATCTTCTTTTCGAGCAGCCGTTTCTTTTTTCCAATCAATTGCCATCTATTCAACACTCCTCAAAATTTTATCTACATGTCTATCATATCACTTTTTGTTTCTAAGACCAACGCCTGGTTCTTTTTTTGTTATCTGCACCATTGAAAAAGATGCGTGCAAAAACTAATTATTCGTTCTATAATCAATGGGAATCATCATAAAAATAGTAGTCATCATTAGGAGGGTCTTAAGTGAAAGAAATAAATCCTGAAACCATTCATGGCATGATCCCAAAAAGAAATAAAGATAGTTATAAAGCAGATTATGGACGTGTACTTGTGATAGGCGGAAATGAAGATATGGGTGGGGCAATCATTCTTACCGCTAGTGCAGCCGTTTACAGTGGCGCTGGATTGGTTACCGTCGCTACAGCTAAAGTGAATCATACGGCTTTACATGCCCGCCTTCCAGAAGCGATGGTTTTTGATATGTATAACGAAGATTGCCTACTTAAAAAACTATCAACAGCGACCGTCATTGTTATTGGTCCTGGTCTGGGTCTTTCTTCTGAATCATTAGCCATTTTAAAATCTGTTTTAAAAACCGTCACAAAAGAACAACGCTTGATTATTGATGGCAGTGCTATTACTTTGATGGCGAAAAACAATTTAAAAACACCAGTAGCTCAAACAACTTATACACCTCACTTAGGTGAATGGCAAAAACTTTCTCACTTAAAACCAACTGAGCAAAATGAGACTTTAAATATTCTGGCTAGAACAGAATTAAAAGCAACAGTCGTTTTAAAACAATCACGAACAGAAATTTATTTTTTAAATGAAGTTTGGAAAAATACTCATGGAAATCCTGCAATGGCAACTGGTGGTATGGGAGATACATTGGCTGGTATGATTGCTGGATTCAGTGCTCAATTTAAAAATAATCGTTCTGCTATCATCACTGCTGTCTTCCTACACAGTAAAATTGGAGATGACTTAGCTAAAAAGCAATATGTTGTTCTTCCATCTCAAATTATTGAAAAGATTCCTAATGAGATGAAGGAATTTTCTACTATGTTTATTTTTTAATCTATTATCCAAAAAAAGGAGAGACCGCTTTATTCATTAGCAGTCTCTTCTTTTTTGGCGAAATAATGCATGCCATATTAATTGTAATCCCTCTTTTTTCCAAGTATACTCATGTATAACAAATCAGTTAAACTATATGAGGAGTGGTATATATGGTAAAACGTATAATTGGAAACTATCCATCTGCATCAGAAGCTTTGCAGGAAATCAATCAACTATTGGCTGAAGGCTACTCGAAAGAATCTATTACTTTAGTAACCAACCCTGATACAGAAAAATCCATCCACAGCCAAACCGATATAGAGATTTTAGTTTTATCCTCGGGGTCAAAAGATGATGAGTCATTAGGAGACAAAATAAAAAAATTCTTTTCCCTAAGTCCACAAGTAGATGATGAGCTGTATTCAGCCATTCCTGATGAAGCAGCTTTAGATGATTACAAAAATGCAATTGAAAAGGGGAGTACTCTTATTCTTGTAGAAATAAAACCTCCTTCCAATACTGCTGAAAACACGTATCCAATCGATATGGATACCGTTAAAGACGATGCTGCGGGGATTTACCCAACTGCCCCAGGCCTAGTAACTGAAGATGACCCATCTAATAGAGATAGTGACGAGAATCAAACATTCACTACTAGAACTCAACACTTAAATTACGATAATGAAGAATCAAACACAGGTATCAACACTGATGGAGACTTAGAGATCGAAGAAGATTTCCCTCCAACAGAATCACCGGATAGGACCGATTCTTATTAAAATAGTTTAAAAAGCAGGGAACTGAGACAATCATCTCAATTCCCTGCTTTTTTTCTTTATGAATGGGTTAATGAATCCAATTCTGCTTTTGTTAGTGGTCTGTACTCCCCTAATTTTAACGTCTCATCTAGCTGTACTTCTCCCATCGACAATCGTTTCAAATAACTAACAGACTTATCTACTGCTTCAAACATGCGCTTTACTTGATGGAATTTTCCTTCGTGTATTGTGACTCGAATGACGGACTGCTCTTTTTCAACATCTATAGATTCGATTTCTAATTTAGCAGATTGACAATTAAAACCATCATCCAACGTTATACCACTCGCAAATTCTTGAATATCCTGTTCATCTACTATACCTTCTATACTTGCTTGATAACATTTATCTACATGTTTCTTTGGTGAAAGTAAGTTATGCGCTAATGTTCCATCATTAGTTAAAATCAATAAGCCTTCTGTATCCTTATCCAACCTTCCTACTGGAAATGGATCCCGTGATTGATCTTGCGGTTGCAATAAATCAATTACTGTTTTATGCACATTATCTGTTGTTGCACTTACGACTCCTTGCGGTTTATGCAACATAAAATATACAAATTCTTGGTATTGAATAGCCTCACCTGAAACAGCAATAGCGTCTTTTTCTGGATTCACTTGCTTTTTACCTTCTTTTTCAACAAGTCCATTTACCGTAACTTCTTTTGATTTCAATACATCTTTCACCGTTTTTCTTGTTCCAAAGCCCATATTGGCTAACAACTTATCTAATCGCATTTACTTTGCTCCAATCTCTAATAACTTATGTAAAAAACTAGTTGAAGCCTTTTGGGTCTCAACTAGTTTTTTTATGACTGTATGTCAAACGGTGTAAATACTTTAAAATAAATTTTTTCTGGAATAGACGTGTTTGCTTGTGAAGCTATGAGATCGTCTGTAAGCCTGTAGTCTTACAAACTTTCAAGCTTCAAATAAACTGTAATCGCTGAAGCGTTAACGGTTTATACTTCACATTGAATCCTATACATAGCTACAAGCAACTCTATTCCTCCAAAAATTTTTGGATGAGTAATAAATTTAATTTGTTATGAACACTAAAATTATAAATTCTTTTTATTTGATACGCAGCTTAGTTCTTAAACTTGCAACACGAGATCCTATTAAGCGATCCGCTAAGCGAGTTTTTAAAGAAGCATACAAATACACCATACCACCAGATCCAGCTGAAATGGCCATCACCAATAATGCACTAGTTCTATTCTCTGAATCCATCACTAAGTAAAGAAGTTCTTTAACTGCAAAAGTCACACTAGCCATTGCTAAGGTGAGAATCAGCATCAATAAGACGCGTCTTAAAATCAGTCCAATATCAAAGTGTGTCACCTTGTACATTTTTCTCAGCATTAATAAAACAGTAATACCAAATCCAAATATATTTGAAATGAACATGCCATTAGTACCTGCCCATGCCAACATTGGGTATTGGGTTGCTAGTTTTACAGCTAACCCAATCGCTAGAGCCAAAAGTGCTGATCTTGTTTGGTTTGCAGCTTGCATCGTTGACCCCATAAGGACAAATAATCCTAAAAATAAACTCATGAATGAGGCAACTTGTAACAGTTCGGTTCCAAAAGCATTTTGTTCATAAAAAACCGTATATAAGGGTTCTGCTACAACAGCCATTCCAATTGTTGCAGGCAGCATGATAAAGAAAAACAATTGCAAACTGTCACTAACTTGACGCGTTAGTTTTTTTAAATCATTCTTAGCCATTAACTCAGAAATCAGCGGCACAGAAGTAATAGCCATCGATCCTCCAAAGGAAATGACAATCATGATCAGCTTATTAACATTTCCTGAAGCTACTCCATAGCTATCAACAATCTCTTTTGGAGTAAAATCCGAAACACGGGTCATAATCTGTTGAAAAGTAAATTGATCAATCATTTGAAATAATGTAATACCAGATCCAATAATAATAAAAGGAACAGCCGTACGAATAATCGATTTGAAAATTTCATTTGTAGAAATAGTCACTTTATTTAAACTTTCAGCTGCGTGCTTATCTAACTCAGGTTTTTTCCGCCAAATAACATAAAACAAATACCCAATACTAAAAACAGCTCCGATAACCGCTGCAAACGTTGAAGCTGACACTGCGCTTACAACTGAGCCATTCCATGTTTTTCGAATCAAATAAACTGCTGCAAGCATAAAAATAACCCGAGCCAATTGTTCAATAAACTGTGAAATAGCTGAGTATTTCATGATGTGATGCCCTTGAATATATCCACGAGTCACACTCATACAAGGAATAATCAGCAACGCCCAGCTAAGAGATCGAATAACTTGTGTGCCATCCTCTACAGAGATGCTTGGACTGCTTGCTGCTACGAAAGGTGCCGCAAAGTACATGATCAACGCTGACACAACACCTGTAACGGCCATGATTTGTAAGCCTTTTTTATAAATATTTCGACTTACTTCATACTCATTTAAACTATTGTAATAAGAAACTTGCTTAGCGATCGCTGAGGGAACACCGGCTGTTGCAATATTTAAAAACAAGGCATAAGGTGTATACCCAATAATGTAAAGAGCATTTGCTGATGCCGCTATACTTGGATTACCCATCCAGGCCATCCACGGGATAATATAAAGGGCTCCTAATAATCTAGATAGAATACTGGCACCGGTCATCCAAGCGGATCCGCTGATCATCTTATCTTGTGAACTTATTTCTTTTATCGGTTGTTTTAATTTATTGTCACTGATTGTATTTTTCGACATGCCTCAAATACCTACTCTCATACTATTGTATACAAGATTCTATTTTACTTCTTAAGTCAGAGGGTTGCAATGCTTAAAGAACATCTACAATGTAATTTTAAAGAAAATTTAAAGTCTGCTTAACATCATTAAGTAGAAAAGAGACAAGACAGCTGTCTCATCTCTTCTTCCTAATATAAGCCTTATTTTATTAAAAATCCGTTTAATTTGCTACTATATTTACTAATTTCCCAGGAACAACAATAACTTTACGAATTGTTTTTCCTACAATCGATTCTTTGATTTTTTCATTACTCATTGCTAATAGTTCTAAATCTGCTTTAGAGATTTCTTTCGAAGTTTGAGTTTTTGCTCTTAATTTTCCATTCACTTGGAAAACGACTTCAATCTCATCTTCAACTAAGAATTTTTCATCATATGCTGGCCATGCAACATATGAAATACTTTCACCACTTTTTGTTAAATTAGACCATAATTCTTCTCCCATATGCGGAGCAATCGGTGCAAGCAATTGAACAAAAGCTTTTATATAATTCACGGGTAAAATTTTTGTTTTGTATGCTTCATTTACAAAAACCATCATTTGAGAAATTGCTGTGTTGAAACGCAACTGCTCAAAATCTTCTGTAACTTTTTTAACTGTCTGGTGATAAACGACATCAAGAGATCCATCGTTAAAGGTTGTGATACGATCACGAACTTTTCCATTTTCATCCATGATCAAGCGCCATACACGATCTAAAAATTTACGACTTCCTTCTAATCCATTTTCATTCCAGGCAATAGAGGCATCTAAAGGACCCATAAACATTTCATACATACGCAGTGTATCCGCACCAAATTTCTCAACAACATCGTCAGGATTAACTACATTTCCTTTTGATTTAGACATTTTCTCATTATTTCCGCCTAAAATCATTCCTTGGTTATACAATTTTTGGAATGGTTCTTTGGTTGGGACAACACCAATGTTATACAAGAATTTATGCCAGAATCGAGCATATAGCAGATGAAGTACAGCATGTTCAGCTCCGCCAATATAAATATCAACTGGTAACCATTGTTTTAGTTTTTTAGGATCAGCTATCATTTCGGTATTAGTTGGGTCGATAAAGCGTAAGAAATACCAAGAGCTTCCTGCCCATTGCGGCATTGTATTTGTATCACGGTGTCCTTTCATACCGGTTTCAGGATCCACTACATTTACCCATTCAGTGATATTTGCTAATGGCGATTCACCTGTTCCACTAGGTTTGATTTCATCTGTTTTTGGCAATATTAATGGCAATTCAGACTCAGCTAAAGTTGTTGAAGTCCCGTCTTCCCAATGGATAACTGGAATAGGCTCACCCCAATAACGTTGACGAGCAAATAGCCAGTCACGCAAACGATAGGTCGTTTCTTTTTTACCTACTTCGTTTTCTTCCAACCACTTATTCATTTTATCAATGGCTTCTTCTTTTCCAAGACCATTCAAAAAATCAGAGTTGATGTGTAGACCATCTTCCGTAAATGCCGCCTTAGTTACATCGCCGCCTTCAAGAACTGGAAGAATTTCTAAATCAAAAGTTTCAGCAAATTCATAATCACGTTCATCATGCGCTGGAACAGCCATAATGGCTCCTGTTCCATATGAAGCTAATACGTAATCGGCAATCCAAATTGGTATTTCTTTGCCATTTACTGGATTGATTGCATAAGCACCAGTGAATACACCAGTTTTATTTTTATTCAGGTCTGTCCGGTCTAAATCGCTCTTCAAGCTAATTTTTTCAATATACGCTTGAACTTCTGCTTCTTGTTCTGGAGTAGTAATTTGTTTAACTAACTCTAATTCTGGAGCCAATACGCTATAAGTTGCTCCAAATAAGGTATCTGGACGAGTCGTAAAGACAGTAAATTTATGATCAGTATTTTTAACAGTAAAGACAACATTTGCGCCAATTGATTTTCCAATCCAGTTACGTTGCATGTCTTTGATACTTTCAGGCCAATCTACTAGTTCTAAGTCATCTAACAAACGATCAGCGTAAGCCGTGATTTTCAACATCCATTGTTTCATTGGTTTACGGTAGACTGGATGTCCTCCACGTTCGCTTTTCCCATCAATAACTTCTTCATTAGCCAATACCGTTCCTAATGCAGGACACCAGTTCACAGCTACTTCAGCTTCATAGGCTAACCCTTTTTCATACAATTTGATAAAAATCCACTGAGTCCATTTGTAATAGTCAGGATCAGTAGTATTTATTTCACGTTCCCAATCATAGCTGAATCCTAATGAGTTGATTTGACGACGGAATGTTTCAATATTGTGAGCAGTAAATTCTGCTGGGTCATTTCCAGTATCTAGTGCATATTGCTCAGCTGGCAATCCAAATGCATCCCACCCCATTGGATGTAACACATTGAATCCTTGAGCTCGTTTCAAGCGAGAAATAATATCAGTTGCCGTATACCCTTCTGGATGTCCTACATGTAAGCCTTGGCCGGATGGATAAGGAAACATATCCAATGCATAGAAATTTTCTTTTTTAGCGTCTTCCGTTGTGCGGAATGTTTTATTGGAAGCCCAATAATTTTGCCATTTTTTTTCAATCGTTTTATGGTTAAAGCTCATATTTATCCCTCTTTCATTTCTTATTCAAAAAAAAATCGCCCTATGAATACAGATGACTATCTATACTCATAGGGCGATTAAACAATTTATTATTCGCGGTACCACCTATGTTTTCTACAACTAACTATTTCTCAACAGAAAAAATTGCAGACTCCTCATACCTTTAACGCAGGTGCTACGTCTTTGTCTACTTTCATTTCAACAAAGCAACTCTAAAGGCGAGTTCGAAAGTCTTTTTTATGCATTTCCACCACCCATGCACTCTCTCTCAAAAAATCGTTTCTACTATTCCTTTTCACTGTTTTTTTCTATTGAACTCATCTTAACAAATAATTGTCTCTGGAGCAATAAAAAAAGTAGGCAGTTCGTTTCTAACTTTTCTTTCATGCATAGATCACATAAAGGTTTGCAGTTTTACAGCCGTTCCACTGCACGTTACAATAATCATACCATTATCTGATCCTAGTGTTTCATAATCCATTTTAACTCCGACAATAGCATCTGCACCTAATTCTACAGCCTTGAGTTTCATTTTTTCTAATACTACGCCACGAGACTCTGACAATATATTCTCATATTTTTGATAACGCTCGTCAATTTTATTTAGCAGCCCAGCATCGCTATCTTTAACTAAATTGATCCCAGAAATGACTTCCCCAAACACAATTCCTTCATAAGATGATATTCCAAAATTTTCAATAGATTCCGTAGTAGTGATGATCATAGTTTCCACTCCTTTTTTTATTTATCATAAAAAAATGATCTTTCAATAAATGATTAATTTTTTTGCTGAATAAAAACAGAGACTCGCACTTTTGGCGAGTCTCTGTTATCACTATTTGATAATCAAAGATTGACCAACAAATATAACGTCTGATTTTAAATAATTTACTGCTTTTAATTCTGAAACGGACATATCATACTCTTGGGCAATGCCCCATAAAGAATCTCCACTTACAACATTATGTTTTTTTGAATTAGTTGTACTTGTTGTTGTGGTTGCATTAGAAACAGTAGTAGTTGTTTTTACAACTAACTTTTGACCTACAAAAATAGTATCTGATGTTAACTTATTAGCTTCTTTCAAGTTTGCGATAGATACACCGTATTTTGCACTGATGGCTGATAATGTATCGCCAGACTTTACAACATAAGACGTGCTGCTTGTTGTGTTTATACTTGTAATTGTACTTGTTGTCGGTGTTGTTGTGCTGCCTGAAGTTGTTCCACCTTTGATCGTCAATTTTTGATCCACGTAGATCGTATCAGATGTCAAGCTGTTCCATGTTTTCAAGTTCGCTACAGATACACCGTATTTTGAACCAATTGCCGTTAATGTATCACCTGATTTTACAGCATAAGATGTGCTGCTCGTTGTACCTGTACTTGTTGTCGGTGTTGTTGTGCTGCCTGAAGTTGTTCCACCTTTGATCGTCAATTTTTGATCCACGTAGATCGAATCAGATGTCAAGCTGTTCCATGTTTTCAAGTTCGCTACAGATACACCGTATTTTGAACCAATTGCCGTTAATGTATCACCTGATTTTACAGCATAAGTTGTGCTGCTCGTTGTACCTGTACTTGTTGTCGGTGTTGTTGTGCTGCCTGAAGTTGTTCCACCCTTGATCGTCAATTTTTGGTTCACGTAGATCGAATCAGATGTCAAGCTGTTCCATGTTTTCAAGTTCGCTACAGATACACCGTATTTTGAACCAATTGCCGTTAACGTGTCACCTGATTTTACAGCATAAGTTGTGCTGCTCGTTGTACCTGTACTTGTTGTCGGTGTTGTTGTGCTGCCTGAAGTTGTTCCACCCTTGATTGACAATTTTTGGTTTACGTAGATCATATCAGATGTCAAACTATTCCATGTTTTTAAGTTCGTTACAGACACGCCGTATTTTGAACCAATTGCCGTTAACGTGTCACCTGATTTTACAGCGTATGTTGTACTACTTGTTACGCCTGTATTTGTTGTTGGTGTTGTCGTGCTACCGGAAGTTGTTCCACCCTTGATTGACAATTTTTGGTTCACGTAGATCGTATCAGATGTCAAACTGTTCCATGTTTTCAAGTTCGCTACAGATACACCGTATTTTGAACCAATTGCCGTTAACGTGTCACCTGATTTTACAGCATAAGTTGTGCTGCTCGTTGTACCTGTACTTGTTGTTGGTGTTGTCGTGCTACCGGAAGTTGTTCCACCCTTGATTGACAATTTTTGGTTCACGTAGATCGTATCAGATGTCAAACTATTCCATGTTTTCAAGTTCTCTACGGATACACCGTATTTCGAACCAATTGCCGTTAATGTATCACCTGATTTCACAGTATAAGATGTACTGCTTGTTGTACCTGTACTTGGCGTTTGAACATTATTATCATTTGATACTGGAGTATTTTGAGTTGCTTCTCCTGAAGATTTTGTATCATACTGCGTTAAGTTATATGAATTTATAATAGCATTCAACTTAGACGCATAAGATGGATCAGTTGCATAACGACCTTGTAACCAGGCAGTTGCTTCAAACGCGCTATTAGAATTGCTCACCCATGCACCTGAATAATAACCATTATTCCATGATGTACCATTTTTCAATAAGTTGGCATTATCTTGTAATGATTCGGCATAAGAAGGATACTTTTTAAAGTTTTGTGGAATATAAATCCAACCGGTTGAAGCGCTCCACTCAGAAGTATACATCGCAACAGTATTTCCATTATAACTTCCTTTTATACCAAATAGATTATAGTTCGGACTAGTCGATAGTTTACTGCTGCCATAACCACTTTCTAAAGCTGCTTGAGCAATCATAACTGAAGCATATAAATCATTTTTAGCTGCTACTTGTTTTGCATAAGATGTAATAGCATTAATGAAACCAGCTGGTGTTGATGCATCCGCAATCGCTTCATTTGTTTTAGTCGGAGTTGTTACAGTCGCCGTTTTAGTACCAGCTTCATTTACAGCTAAAACTTGACCTACTAAGATAAGATTTGACGATAGATTATTCCATGTTTTTAGTTGCGTTACCGTTACACCATTAGCACTGCTAATTTTATTTAAAGTATCACCAGCTTTTACTGTATACGTTTTAGCCGTTGCAGCTTTTGTCGCTGCCGCTTTTGTTGCTGCTGCTTTTGTTGCCGCTGCTTTTGTTGCCGCTGCTTTTGTTGCTGCTGCTTTTGTTGCTGCTGCTTTTGTTGCCGCTGCTTTTGTTGCTGCTGCTTTTGTTGCTGCTGCTTTTGTTGCCGCTGCTTCCGCTGCTTCTACTTCCGCTGCTTCTACTTTCGCTGCTTCTACTTCCGCTGCTTCTGCTTCCGCTGCTTCTGCTTCCGCTGCTTCTGCTTCCGCTGCTTCTGCTTCCGCTGCTTCTGCTTCCGCTGCTTCTACTTCCGCTGCTTCTACTTCCGCTGCTTCTACTTTCGCTGCTTCTACTTCCGCTGCTTCTGCTTCCGCTGCTTCTACTTCCGCTGCTTCCGCTGCTTCTGCTTCCGCTGCTTCTACTTCCGCTACTTCTGCTTCCGCTGCTTCTGCTTCTGCTGCTTCTACTTCCGCTGCTTCTACTTCCGCTGCTTCTACTTCCGCTGCTTCTGCTTCCGCTGCTTCTACTGATTTTGTTGCTTCTGTTTTTTCTACTGCTTTTGTTGCTTCTACTGCTTCTGTCGTAGTTGTCATTCTTGCTGAAAAGCTAAATTCTTCTGGTGTTTCTGGCGCTGTGATTACATTATTTTTTTTGTTAGATTCTCCAGAAATAGCATCACTTTGTCCGTCCATTGAATCGCTATCTACTGGATTTCCTGTTCTTTCAGCTTCAGTATTTTTTTCTAGAGCATTTTCAATTAAGTCATCGATGTCTTCAATTGACAAATTTTCAAAGTCTAAAACTTCAAATTCTTCATCTGAAATAAGATCTTTAAGAATATTAATGTTTTGTTCTCTTATGTACTCGTCGCTACTTGTTTCTACAGCTACTTTTGTGCCTTCTGAGTCTTTTGTAACTTCTACATTTGTATTGTCATCTGATTCAAGCACTTGTTCCAATTTTTTGCTGGCAGTTTCTGCTGAGTCATTCGCACTAGCTGATACAGAGAAGGTTGGAAATGCTAGTAAGCTCACTAACAAAGTTGTACTAAAAACAGCTGTGCCTTTTTTGATCAATCCATTAGAGTTTTTTAATTGATTAAAACTTTTTTTATTTTTTTCAGCTGAAATTCTTTCTTTTCTTGTTTTTCTCAAAGTGAGTACCCCCTTATTTCTTTTAATAATATGTTTTTAAAGCTAGTTTTAATAGTACTATTGCTATTTTATTATATCTTTAACACCCTTATAATGATAGGTTAACTTAATTAGATAGGTGTTTTTTAATATAAGTCACACAAACGTAATATGATTTATAGTATCATCATAACTATAAATAGCTTATAAATTTACATCAACCCTTATTTTCATTGCAGTAACAACTTTTTTTGGTTTATTCTGCGCATCAAATATGCTAAACTATTTTTTACGGTTATCCCTTATTTAAGAAAAAATTATTTTATAGAAAGTATGAGGCAAAAAATATGAAATCTTCTACAAATAAATCTTTTCACACTACAAATTATTTTTTAATCAGTCTATTGTTGCTTATCCCTTTTAGTCTATTCGCTTTTGGAGTAACTCAGCAAACAAAATGGCTTAATACGTTTGACCAATTTATTTCATATCCTATTTTAGCTAACTTATCTCCTGAAAAAACAGCTTTTTATTCCTTTATGACCGATTTGGGCGGAATTAACGTTATTATTTTAATAACATTTCTTGTCAGTCTTTATTTTATTTTAAAAAAGAAAGATTCTAAAATCGGATATTCCTATATTTTTCATGTCGCTATAGGAGCCGGACTACTAAATCAATTTGCTAAGCTTATTTTTCAAAGAACAAGACCAACTATTGAGCATCTTGTTTTTCAAGGTGGGTACAGCTTTCCCAGTGGACATTCTATGGCTGCTTTAATTTGTTATGGCGGAATTGTTTTACTGATTTTTCACTTAACTAAAAAAAATTGGATCAGATGGCTAGCTTGTCTCTTAGCAATAACAATCATTGTTGCTGTTGGTGTAAGTCGAATCTATTTGGGCGTTCATTTTCCTTCTGATGTAATTGCAGGTTTTTTCTTAGCTGGCTCTTGGTTATCTCTTTTTGCTGCTTTTATCCGATAAGATTCAAATGCAATTAATTTTCATTTTTTATTGATTCCTATATATTTAAGCATGATAAAATATCCTCAGCTAATTTAATTGTTTGTAAAACGTAAGGAGGAACTCGCTGTGCTCGAAAATGCTTTACACTATAGTCGCACATTATTAAAAAGAACTCTTAGTCCTGGTGATATTGTCATTGATGCTACTGTAGGAAATGGTAACAATACTGTTCTTTTAGCAACATTGGTTGGAGAAACAGGGATTGTATACGGCTTTGATCTACAAGAACAAGCCATAAAAACAACAAAAGAGAAGCTTTTACTAACAGGCTTGACTAGTCAGGTAAAATTTTTTCAACAAGGACATGAGACACTTAGCTCAGCGTTACCTAAAGACACTCTTTTGGCTGGTGCCATTTTTAATTTAAGCTTTTTACCTAAAGGAGATAAAACCATTATTACAACAGGTGAGACAACTTTAATGGCAGCAAACGAAATTTTACCTCGGCTAAGAATGGGTGGACTACTCCTATTTATTGTGTATCATGGCCATAAAGGAGGAATAGTTGAAAGAGACAAAGTTCTAAGCTTTGTTCAAACTCTTTCACAAGATGACTTTGCTGTCTTACGTTATGATTTTTTAAATCAGAAAAACAATCCCCCGTTTCTTATCGCAATTGAAAAAATAAGAAAGCCCAATGAATAACATCATTGGGCTTTCTTGTTTAAATTCCAGTTTTTACTTAGCTAAAAATTCTTTTAAACTATCAACTTTATCCGTATGTTCCCAAGTTAAATCGATATCTGTACGTCCAAAATGTCCATATGCTGCTGTTTGTTTATAAATTGGTCTTTGCAAGTCTAGCATTTTAATAATACCAGCTGGTCTTAAATCAAAAATAGCACGTACCGCTTCAATCAAGCGAGATTCCGCAACTGCTCCTGTATTAAATGTATCAATAGCAATAGACACTGGATGTGCAACTCCTATTGCATAAGCTAATTGAACTTCACATTTATCTGCAAGTTTAGCAGCAACAATATTTTTTGCAATATATCGGGCTGCATAACTTGCTGATCTATCTACTTTTGTAGGGTCTTTTCCAGAGAAAGCACCACCAC